>JAHJCW010000181.1 GCA_018812885.1 bacterium
ATTAAATTATAATAATATACTTTCTGAAAATTATAAAATAATATCCATTTAGCGACTATTATAATCGGATAAATATGGATACAGGCGGGATACCAATCCATATTTATCCTCAATAAAGCACTTACTCTAAGTCAAGAGATAGTAGTTGGAAAGGATTGTTCTAGAAAAATTGGGTACTGGTTATCAAATATACATTCTGACAGTATTTTCTATATTATCACCGGCAAACGGCTTAGACATACATTCTTTAGCACCCATTTTTAACACTTGAGCATTTATTTCCGGTGTATGATACGCAGTCATAAAAATGATTGGTATATTTTTTGTTTTATCTATTTGACTTAATCTTTCAAAAGCGCCAAATCCACCCCCTTGTGGCATTTTTATATCTAATAATATTAAATGCGGCATTTCTTTGACGGCAATATTAACACATTCCAATCCGTCAAAAGCTTCAAACACTTCATAACCTTTCGTTCTTAGCCTCATTGACAAAAGTTTGACAATCCCACGTTCGTCATCTACTACTAATACCTTCTTTTTCATTTAAAATCCTAATTCGTTTTTATATTTTAAAATTAATCGAAAATTTAAGAAGCTTAATAAGAATCATTGGCACTTTTATTTACCTATTTTATTATATCATATTACAAATAATTACACAATTAATCCTAAATATTTCATGAACTGAATATATTGGAAAATCAGTATTAATGTGGATACAGGTGTGATAACAATTTTATTGAATTACTGCATATCTTGCAATAACTTAGTTTAACAAGTGGGAACTCATTGCTGAGAGTTAAGAGATCGGGAGTTAAAATCTCCTCGCCCCGACACATTATAAACAACATAATATCAAAGAGTTGAGAGAATAGGGGAGTTGGGAGAAAGGGGTAGACTCTTATAACTCTTTTTATTTATCATTTATTTTGCTGAATCATCAACTTTATTTCCTCAAATCTCTCTTCAGTTAAATCATATTTGTAAAAGGGCAAAAGACTAAGAAGTATCATAACGGCTGTAAATAAACAGAACACTATTCGAACGCCAATCTCAACGCTTTCGGGTTGCACCGATGCATTGACAAATCCTGATATGGAAAGAGTAAAGCCAACGATACTTGGTCCGACAGAATAAGCGGTTTTCTGCGCACTTGACCAGATACCAGAAAAAACGCCTTCTCTTCTCATCCCTGATTGCAATTAATCAAATTCGATTGTGTCTGGCAACATGGAAAAAGGAAATAATTGAAAGCTTGAAAAGCCTATACCAAGCAGAAATATCTGTACATAGAATATATTTAACTGAGAAGATTTTGTAAAAAATAACGAAAACAGCATAACCGATAATATAATTAGTCCAATACTATAAGCCTTTATTTTCCCAATTTTCACGCCTATTTTAACCCACACTGGAATAAAGATAATTGCGGTTACAATTAAAATGGGGAAAATAATACCCATTGAAGTTTCCGACAAACCCATCACATATTTTACATAATAAATTAATCCTGCCATGAGTACGCCTATGCCTAATGACTGGAAGGTATACATCGTCATCAACATCTTAAATGGCGTATTTCGAAAAGCAATTTTTACTTGCTCTCTAAATAGTGGTCTTTCGTCAATAACAGGTAAAGTATTAGCTTTACGTGTTCCAAAGAAACATATAAGACAAAACGCGGTTATTAAAGCACCAAAAACTATACCCATGAAACGAAATCCTTCTTCACCGCCACCGCCGATTTCAACCAATGGCATTGCAAGACCGCCGGCCAACAAAACTCCTACCGAAGATCCAATCATCCTATATGAAGTGATTGACATTCTTTCATTATAATCATCGGACATCTCGGCAACCATACTTGAATAAGGTACATTAAACACCGTAAAAATCGTACATCCTAGTGCAAACATTAATCCGACGTACAATGCTTTTGCTAACTCAGAGTTATAATGCGGTGTTAAAAACAGAAGAAAAAATATTATTCCGAAAGGAATTGAAGCGGCAAGAAGATATGGACGTCTTCTACCAATACGAGAACGCGTAACATCTGATATTCCACCCATAATCGGATCAGAAATCACATCCCACAATTTTGGGAATAAAAGTACTAATCCTGCCAAAGCTGGATTTACCCCCAATATATTTGTGAGAAAAAAGAGTAAAAACAAACCACTTGCCACAATAAAGATATTACTTCCAATATCGCCTATTCCATATCCTAGTTTCAATCCAAAAGATAACTTTTTGTTTTTCATTTTGTTTTTTGTGGTTGTATCCAATTTTTAATCTCCTATATGATTACTGTTTAAAACTTACAAATAATAGATGGAAAATTATCTGATTTAATTGATATAAGAACGACGAGGAATATCACTATTATTGATCTACTATTTGTCTTATAATAAGTTTTGTTAGTGAACAAGTACTTAATTCTATATAAAAAATAACCCAAGTATTACATCTGTGTTTCTTAATTTTTATCAATGAATAACACCAATTATAAAATCATTGATTTTGAAAAATATCTAAATCAAAAACAAAACGAATTCATTGAGTATCGAAAAAATGGGTTAGAATACGTCAGTAAAAAGTTGATCGAATTGGGTAGAACACTTGGTGAGTTTCCTAATATTTGGAAAATAAAAAGTAACAGAGTTAGAGGGTGTACATCAAATGTGTTCATTCATTCTAACATTACTAATGGGAAATTATTTTTAAGTGGTCACTCTGATTCTGAAATAGTAAAAGGACAATTAGCTTTATTAATAAATGGTCTTAATAGATTAACGCCGGAAGAAATTGTTAAT
>JAHJCW010000182.1 GCA_018812885.1 bacterium
AAGATATTGATCAATTAATTTTAGAAAGCGTCGAAGGCAGCAAGCGTGTAAAAACAATCGTAGAAAATCTTCGTAAGTTTTCTCGCTTAGATGAAGCGGAATTCAAGTATGCTGATATTCACGAAGGATTAGATTCTACTATTATGTTAATTGAAAAGGAATTGGGCGATCGTATCAAATTACATAAAGACTATTCTGATATGCCATCAATTAGTTGTATGCCGGGGCATCTTAATCAAGTATTTTTAAATATGTTACTAAATGCTATACAAGCTATTGAAAGTGATGGAAATATTTGGATTTCAACTGCAATTAAGGATGATAAAGTTGTAATTAAATTCAAAGATGATGGGAAAGGAATTTCTAAAAAACATATTGATAAGATATTTGAACCTTTCTTCACAACAAAACCGGTCGGAATGGGAACCGGTTTAGGGTTGAGTATAAGCTATGGAATTATTGAAGAACATGGTGGTGATATTAAAGTAAAAAGTAACAAGAAAAATGGTACGACATTTATTATATCAATTCCATATAAACCCCTACAAAAATAATAGATGAATCCAACAATATTAATAGTTGATGATGAACAGCATGTCCTGAATTCCATTAATCGCACTTTACGGCATGATTATAATATTATTTTATCACTAGATGGTAAATCGGCATTACAAGTACTACGTGAACAAGAAATATCGGCAATTTTAGCTGATCAGCGTATGCCGGGACTTACTGGTTCAGAATTTTTTCTCGAAGCGATAAAAATTCAACCAGATACAACGCGTGTGTTAATAACAGGCTACTCTGATATAAAAGCGGTAATACAAGCCGTCAATGATGGACAAATATTTTATTACATCGAAAAACCATGGGAGCTGGATGATTTAAAATTAATAATGGCAAGAGCGGTTGAACGATATCAGTTAATTAAAAAAAATAAAGAATTATTACATGAGTTGGAAGTCACTAATCAGCAGTTGAGTATCGAAAATATTGTGCTAAAAAAAGACGTAGAACAGAAATACAATTTTTCAAATATAATTGGTGAAAGTAAAGCAATGCAGGATGTGTATGATTTGATGAAGAAGGTTATACCAACTAACACTACAGTTTATATTTCAGGTGAAACTGGAACAGGAAAAGAATTAATTGCCAGAGCCATTCATTTTAATGGACCTCGTAAAGATAAAATATTCGCCGCTCAAAATTGTGCTGCTTTACCCGATACTTTATTGGAGAGTGCCTTATTTGGACATACAAAAGGCGCTTTTACCGATGCGACATCAGATAAAAAGGGATTATTTGAAGTGGCTGATGGCGGAACCGTATTCTTAGATGAATTATCAGATACTTCACCTGCTTTACAACAACGATTATTGCGTGTTATTCAAGAAGGAGAATTCCAACCTGTTGGTTCGAATAAAACAATTAAAGTCAATGTGAGGATTCTTTCTGCAGCCAATAGAGATTTACTGCGGTTAGTTCAACAAGGAAAATTCCGGGAAGATTTGTATTATAGAATTAATGTGTTTCCAATTCATATTCCGCCGTTAAGAGATAGAGTAGACGATATCCCTCTACTTGCGAATTATTTCCTAAATAAATATATGATTCAAGCCGGTAAAAATATTAACGGTTTTTCTGACAACGCATTAAAATATCTATTATCTATTAAATATCCGGGAAATGTTCGTGAATTGGAAAATATGATCCAACGAGCAGTAATTTTAACCGGAAACGAGCAGATATTGTCTTTAAATCTTTTACAAACGGGATGGACAGAAAGTCAAAAACCCCATATTCCATTATCAGATAATTCATCTGATATTTCAGAAATACCGCTGCCAAAACGAGTTGAAGAGTTAGAGAAAAAATACATTTTACAATCACTTGAATCAAATAGGGGGAATATTAGTAAAACTGCTGCTGAATTAGGCTTAAGCAGAGTAGGTTTATATAAAAAGCTGAAACGCTATAATCTTAACTAAAATGTATACAATGTATACATTTAAAATGGATACTAAGTATACAGTTTGTTTTAAATGTTCCTATAAATTATTAGTATTTAATTGATAAGTATCTAATATTTATATATTTACATCGACATGTAAATATTATTTAACTTTGGCATAGTTATTGTGTCTAATATAATAGAGTATAAAATTTGATGAGGTGAAAAAATGAAAA
>JAHJCW010000183.1 GCA_018812885.1 bacterium
AAAAAGTACAATGGAGAATATTTATCAGTAGAAAATGACCCAATTATTCTTGGAGGAAAATAGAATTATACTCGAACAGTTTTGATTAAATTCAAAAGTAAAAATGACTTCGAGGCTTGGTACGAGTCTGATGATTACAAAAAAATCTTAGAACTTAGATTAAATGCTGCAAATTGTGATACCATATTGCTAAAAGGGTTAGAATAACATGAATAAAGATAAAAAAATGATATTAGGATATATTGTAGGTGGATTACTTGTTATAGGATTAGTACCTTCAATTATTTATATAATTACTTCGTTATTTGATAATGTATATAGATTAGAAATTATTCAGAATTCGATAATAAAATGGATTTTTATCATAATATTGCTAGTAATAGGATTAATATATGGAATTGGGTCAATAATTGTTCAAAACAGTATTGGAAAAGGTGGTCCTGTAGAAATAGGAAATATAGAAATAAGTCCAAAAACAGAGAATCTCGTTGTATCAGGACCATATAAAAACACAAGAAATCCTATGCTATTTGGAACGTTTTCAATATATTTTGCATTTGCACTATATATTAATTCAATAACCTCTGTTGTATTAGTCAGTGCAATTTTTGTTTTTATGTTGACTGTTGTTGTGAAAATGGAAGAAAAGAGATTATTAAAGGATTTTGGAAATCAATATGAAGAATATCGAAAAAAGGTATCAAAGTTCATTCCATGGTTTCAAAGAAAAATCAAATAAAAAAACAATTTAGCTATAAATTATACTCACCATCGTAGAATGAACGATATATAATAATGTGGTAGGAGAGCATCCAGAATAACGTTGCCTAACACATGGTATAGTTAATTGCCAATGCAGTAAGGGTTCAAAGGTTTCTGCTTTTAAAAAAGTTTCGTGTACCTTGACAGTAAATCGCTTCGAAATCGGCAACTAACCATACCATCAAACGTTAAACTATTACCCCACCATCTACAGACAAAACCGTTCCAGTGATGTAATCAGCGTTTTTAGATGCAAGGAATAGAAATGCATTAGCAATATCTTCTGGTCGACCTAATCTTTTTAAAAGAGTCTTACCTTTCATCATTTCGATGACTTTTTCGGGCATATCTTTAATAATTTCTGTTTTCATAAAACCGGGTGCTACTGCATTTACTCGAATATTATATTTACCTAATTCACGCGCCCAAGTTTTTGTCATTCCTATTACTCCCGCTTTGGACGCGACATAATTCGATTGCCCAAAATTCCCATAAATACCTACAACTGAAGATGTATTAATTATAACGCCACCATTTTCTTTTTCAATCATTATCTTGGCTGCGGCTTGTCCGCACAAAAATATTCCTTTCAGATTGATATTGATAACTCTATCCCACTGTTCTTCGCTCATTTTTACTAATCGGGCATCAGCAAGAATTCCGGCATTATTAATTAAAATATCAATTCCGCCATGTTTGGCTACTACATTCTCCATCATTTTATTAACTTCAGCAGATTTACTAATGTCTGCCTTTTCAAAACTGGCAACTCCACCCTCTTTTACTATTTCAGTAACTACTTTTTTCCCGGCGTCTTGATTAACATCAACAATCACAACTTTGGCACCATGTTCACTGAATAAAAAGGCGGTTGCTTTGCCAAGACCATTTGCACCGCCGGTGATTACCACAACTTTATCTTTTAATAAATCATTCATTCAATCTATCCTTTATAAAAAATAATTTTGTATATATTGATTAATTATTTATCCACAAATATCCGTTCTGTTCTACCACCTATTGCAGTAAAAAGAACATATGGAGTTGAGTCTATTTTCTGTCCAATATCTTCAACAAGTAATGAACCATGCTCTCCCTTACCCATTAGCAAGACAGTTTCGTTAACTTGGGGTATAACATTGCCAAAATCAACGGTAAGCTGATCCATGCACACTCTACCAGCTATTTTAAATTTTTCTCCTTTATACAGCACATATCCATCTACATACCAAGGACGCGGGAAACCATCGGCAAAGCCGCATTGAATAACTCCGATATTTGTCTCTTTATTGGTTTTGTATTTTCCGCCATAACTGATGAAAGTTCCTTTTAAAACTCTACGCACAGTTACGATTGGTGCAACAAATTCCATTACAGGTTTAATATCTAATAAGTGTGGGACTTCATTAGATGGGTACGCCCCATATAACAACATTCCTACTCGTATGATGTCTAATTTTGATTCTGGCAAATTTAAAATTGCACCACTGTTGGAAAAATGGCGGTATTTTACCAGAAATTTCATTTTTCCCATAATTTTTAATACTTTATTAAATCGGTCAAATTGCCATTTTGCATAAGATGGATCACCTTCATCAGCTGTCGCAAAATGCGAATAGATTCCTTCACACTCAATTTCGGGAGAATACATTAAGTCATTTATAATATTTTGAGCATCTTCATAGGGAATACCTAACCTAGTCATACCTGTATCAATTTTGAGATGCACTTTTGGTCGCTTATGAGTTCTTTGGAATAAATCCTTTAGAATTTCAATATCTTCTTTTTGAGAAAGAATTAATGTGACATTTAAATCAGCTGCCGCTTCCACAAATTCACGATTCATTCGGCTGAAAATTAATATGTCACCTATAATTCCATTTTCCCGCAATTCCTTTGCTTCTTCAATTGTAAAAACAGCAAAGAAGGTAACTCCTTCTTTTTGTAGCGCTTGAGCGACAGGAACTGCGCCGTGTCCATAGCCATTTGCTTTGACTACAGTCATTAATGGCACATCACCTACATACCTCTTAATTTCATGATAATTATGAATAAGTCGATCAAGATGAATTATTGCTTTCGGTCCAATCATACTTTTTTACTATAAATTTCTAATAATCTTTTTTGCATTGAATTAAAATCCGTAAATATTTCCGTAGCACAAGACATGATCCAACCACTTAATTCTATATCTTCCAATTGGTTTATCAAATAAACCGGTTTATTATGATAGTAGGCCATTGTCACTTCTCCATGTGTTCCGCCACCGGCTAATACTTCTTGATTCCATAAGCATATTAAATAATCAGATTTGTTAACTACTGAGTTTAAATCATTGTCAATTGCGTGTCGAACAAATTCCTTAAACTTATTCGGATCAGAAATTTTCCAATTCCTGTAATTTTGTGATTCCTTCTTTTCTACTAATTTAGCAGTCTCAATAACCGGATCAATTGCAGAGTGATTTAGTTTTTCTCTTAACCAAATAGTTAACTCGTTACGCCAGGCTGAACCTTCATTTTTCGCATTTTCCATAGCTCCAGATAAATATGCGATCATTTTGTTAATCTTTTTTTAAATAATAGACCGTTTAAGTAAGTCCATAAAATAATGGTAACTAAGGCACTAAAAAATATTAACCAATTTACTACCCCGCTAAACATAGCCATACGCAATGACTGCATAATTTGTCCTGTCGGAAGATACCTAAATATATTTCCAATAATTTCAGGGAAATATTCAAATTCAATAACTGTTCCAGAAGCAAAGACAATAAATAAAAAAAATATTAGCATAAGTAAGTTATACAAAGTTGTTTTATCTACTACCAACGACAACGTTATTAAAATATTCGCACTTAAAGCTATAAAAAGTATAAAGAACGGAAACATTATTAAATAATCCAAAAGACTAAAACCGGGTGCAATTAGGACTGAATAAACTGCCATCACTAAAGCTGTGTAAACTATGGTTTCAATAAGTACAGTAATTAAAAAATAATAAAGATATAATGATTTTGACATTGGTGTTAAGGCCAATGACGGAAGTAGTTTCTTATGAATTCGCAAATCGAATAAATCTCGGTAAACCGATGGTATCATCATCATTATTACCGCGATAATCGTGAGCCCCGGATATATCCACTGTTCATGAGGAATATTCCACAATGGGTTTACAACTAATCTTTTAAAAGGTAAATTAATCACAACGTTCAGAAATATCGGTAAAATAAGCAGTAAGCCAAGCGTTGTAAATAATCTATTTTTAATTATCCAAAAACGGCGAATTAATAATGCTGATATCATACAATCCCCTCACGTATGTACCTTGCAGCCAGTAAATCCCTAAGATGAAATCTTTTAATATTTATATCTGTTATTGTAACCCCCGTTAATAGCGTCATCACTCGTAAAAGAACTGATCGGTCATTTGCGTTAAAAATTAAAGTATTCTCCTTTTTTGTGGGCAATATGATATCGTTTATCTTTTCAATTTTATTAAATAATGGGGTCAGGAATTTGTCAAATTGAATTGTAAATTGATAATGTCCTATCCAGTTTTTCAACATATTACCAAGGTTATTATCCAAGTCAATTTTACCGTTATGAAACACCAAAATCCTGTCATGGAATTTTTCAATTTTTTCCAACGACGAACTACTATAAATCATCGTTAGTTCATTCCGCAAAGACCGTAATAAATCCCAAGTTAATGAGCTATCTTTCGCATTCATAAAAGCAGTTGGATGATCTAACACTAGAATTTTTGGATCTCTTGACAATTCCCTTAATAATGTTAATTTTTTTAATGCCCCGGGAGACAATCTTCTAACTTCAATATTTACTTTTTCATTCAGCTCAAGCGCATCGGTATAGAATTTATATTTCTCAATTAATTTTTTATTATCAACATTATAAAAACTATTAATGAAATTGATGTTTTGTTCTGCCGTTAACCAAGGATCCATATCATTTTCAAATGGAACATAACCAATTAAATTTCGAATTTCCGATCGTCTTTTTATGCTATCAAGCCCATGAATGTAAAGTGCACCGTAATTTGGGTCGCTCAATCCTGCAATTATACGTAAAAACTCAGTAAGACCGGAATCGTCATTATCGCCAATAATGGCTACTGTGGAATTCCTTTCAATTCCAAATGATAATCCTGCTAAGACAGTATGACCATCTATTAATTGACTGACTTTTTTAAATGTAATGCTAGCTTCCATATAATTAAATATTTGTTATTATTAGTTGTAAAAACTTAAAAAGGTTTATTCAATT
>JAHJCW010000184.1 GCA_018812885.1 bacterium
ATATTTTTTAATTCGTGTAAATTTATAAAACCGTTCTAGAAATACACCAGTTATAAAACCACCAATATGTGCAAACCAGGCTACGCCACCGCCTGTATTTGCTCCCAAAGCACCAACACCGGATATTACTTGCATTACAAACCAAATACCGATTACAACAAAAGCGGGAACCTGGATTGTTGTAAAAATTACCAATAAAAATACAAAGGTATGTATACGTGCTCGCGGATATTTTAACATATAGGCAGCCAATACACCGGAAATTGCCCCACTTGCACCAATCATAGGTACCATTGAATTTACATCGATAAAGATTTGTCCGGCAGCAGCTCCGATTCCGCATAATATATAAAAAACAGCAAATTTTACATGCCCAAGTGCACCCTCAACGTTATCGCCAAATATCCATAGAAATAACATATTTCCAAAAAGATGCATTATTCCACCGTGCATAAACATTGATGTGAATACTGTTAAGTACGGACTATTTGGTACAGCATCTAAAAATATGCGACTGTTGGCTGCTTCACTTAAATATTGTGCATAAGCAATGGTAATATCGCCCCGCGGTAAATCAGTGAATACTGCGGGAATTAATCCGAAAGATAATGTGAATTCATGACTGGCAGCAAAATCAAGTCCCATTTGATAGAAAAATACAATCAAATTCAATGCAATAATTGCATATGATACAAAAGGTACTACAAGGCGCGGGTTGTCATCTTTATATGGAAAGAACATTATTCAATGAAAAATTTAATTGTTTTTGATGCTGAATTGCCAGAACGATCCTGAATATTTATTAGCAGGTTATGTTCCCCAACTGATAATGTATTTCTTAGAATATAAGATATTTCTTTTTCCACGGGTTGGTAGGCAACCCAAATTCTTTTATCATCTAAATATACTCTCAAATATTCCTCAGATAAATTTATACCCGACAAATCATCATCTAATATAATTTTGAACGTTTTTAATGAATCATTTGAATAAGTCTGCTGATTCTTAGGATATATATATAAAAATTCGGGGGGTTTTGTATCCTCTAAAACAGTATAAATATTAGGTTCACTTATTTTTGTAGAAATAAAACTATTTATGGTATCGATGTGAGTTTCTTCAAAATCCCATTTAGATTTTTCATAATTAAAAGTATAAATAGCGCAATGTTTTAAATCAATATCGTTTTCCAGTACAATAGAAACAGTTACATTATTTTTAAATGGAATACCATATGGAAGTAACTCATAAACATTAGATTTGCGATTTACTGAATTTTTATATAGCAGTGAAGTTTGTTGAGCAATCCACATTAAGGTCGTGTCATAAGTTGCATTGTTGATTCCCATAGCGCAAAGACTATCGTTGGAAAATATTTTATTGTAAGAGTTGGGCAATATCAACGAAGGTATAAAATCAAATTTATATTTATGTATCGTATCTGTATATATTAAAAATCCACAGGATTTACTATCTTCAAACAAATGTGGATTTAGCATTTCACTTACGTATTTATCAACATCAACTTTTATCAATGGAAAAGTCATCATCATATCGGGTTTTTCAATAAAGGCCATTATTGTATCTGAACTATTGACATTGGTCTGAAGCTGAAAGATTGCACCTTTTTCAAATTGCGTTATTTCAGGAATAAAAACTTTTTGCTCAGTATTAAAAGTCGGATAATCATTTAAATTTAGAAGAGTTTTGTATTTAGCTTTTTTAGATGGAATAATTGACTTTATATAAAAAGTTAACGTTGATTTGTTTTGTGCAGCATCAGTCGCCACTATTCCTACTTTGTGAATTCCTTCGGGTAAAGTGATTATTCCGGCCTTATCATCTTTGTGTATAGTAAGTTTTGGATAAGATTCTAGTCGATACAGTTTTTGAAAATCATCATGTTTTGGATGATTAACCGGTTGCCCATATACGGTTGTAATGTTTTCCTCTTCATTGAAATCAAGCAAATTATAATGAATGGAAAAAACAGAAATTGAATCTACATATAATTCTAATTTTTCAATTTGATATGAATATGTTGCATCTTGAATTTTATCTATAACTTGCGTTGCAATTCCAAAAATTCCGGCAACCGATATCGTATCTTTTAAAATATATTCACTCGCAGATAATTGG
Organism: bacterium; assembly: GCA_018812885.1. Taxonomy (GTDB): domain Bacteria; phylum Fidelibacterota; class Marinisomatia; order Marinisomatales; family JAHJCW01; genus JAHJCW01. Next base: position 2,140 of record JAHJCW010000184.1, read on the forward strand.
ACGGTAGAGTGAATCTGAGGTAAAGGAGTGTCCTCAATTCGCGTTCCTTCGCCAAGTGGAATTATTGATAAATCTAAAAATTGTGGTGTAAGATTATCTACAATTGGGAATCCGTTGGTCATGGGATTTAATGGTTGGTCCAGCTTGTTACGTAATTCAAAATGCAAGTGTGGACCCGTTGATCCGCCGGAGTTACCGGAATATCCAATTATATCTCCCCGCATTACAGGATATTCTTTGGGAGTAAAAAAAATATTAATTAAGTATGAACTATTTTCATTTTGCAGGTTGTGTACTAGCTCTTCAAAATATTCGGAGTATCTATTTAAATGTCCATAGACAGCTATTTTACCATCAGTTGTTTTAAGGTATAGGACTTTGCCATAGCCCCTAAAATCTGTCGCAATGCGATGAACATATCCATCTTGGATAGCATATAGTGGGTGATCAATAGTGCTGTTGGTACGTATATCAAGACCCATGTGGAAATGTGAATCACGAAATTCTCCAAAATTGGAGGTGAGCTGTTGGCCGGTGTCGGTAGGCCAAACGTAGTCCTGACCAAAAATCAGGTTAAGGGCGGTGAATATTGAAAAGAAAAATATTTTCTTCATTAGATAAAGTCAAATTTAATATAAAATGACATTGTTAGACGATAAAAAAGGAAAGATTAAATAAGTTTTTATAAAAAAAAGCCCCTGTGTTCACAGGGGCTTTTAGTAAAGAGTTAACTTGCTAAAAGTTAATTATTTTTCTTCTTTTAGTTTTTTCAAATCTTCTTTCATTTCCTGTAGTTCTTTCTGCAGTTCTTCCATTTGTTGTTGGAATTTTTCTTGCTCAAATGGGAATCCATGAAATTCAAACTCATCTAAACTTTCAGGATGCATTTTTAGCATCATTTTATGCTTAACACCCATTTCCCCAAGATCATCGAATTTATAGAAATCCGCTTGTTCCGACTCTCCGAGCGTAGCATCAAGCTGTTTTTTCTTACCATCTCTAATAATTGCCACGGCGACTTTAGTTTCCGGTTCATAGCCACGAATGGTCATTGTTAGATCACCCGCATTTTCGATATCTTTATCATTAACCCTTGTGATTATATCACCGGCTTTCAATCCGGCTTTTTCAGCAGGACTGTCTTTTACAACTTCAGATACAAGCACGCCATTACCATCTTTAACCTTAAAATATCCACTTAATTGTTCAGATAAATCTTGAATTTGCACACCGAGGAATCCGGTTTTTTCATCAGCCAATAATGGTTCATCTTTATACTTTTTGATGATTTTGATTTTTTTCTCATCGCAACCATCTTTTGTTTTCCAAACCATTTCATCCTTATCACATTTTTTCTTAGGCATCACAAGGACTTCGCAGTTGTGTCCCGCTAACTTTTCATGAATTTTTGCCATTGCATCATCATCGTTTAAATCAGCTTCGTATTCTTCGGTTTTACCGTCTTCAGTTATCGTACAATGGAATTTATTGTCCTTAACCTCGGTTTTGACTTCAATCTTCTTTTCATCTTCAACTTGTTTTTTAACAACAATAGTTTTTTGTGTAAAGCCGAAGCTGAAGAGCAATAAAAGGGATAACAAGTAACGCATAATCGGTTCTCCTAAATTATATTTACTTTTTGAATACGTATAAGATAGGATAATTGTTCCAATGAACGCTGAATGAATATTCGTTGATAATAAGACTATTTAATCGTAAAGTATTTTACAAATATCTACGAATTATAGTGTTTTACGCCCTATTGAGACTCGGTAAGCGGTCAATCTATAATTAAAAGTATACGGTGAGGTATACGATAAGAGATGTAATTTATAACGGGGGCATTCCTTTCAGTCAAATTTCTGCATCTTATTTGCAACAAAGTTCTATTCTTTATTTCATTAACAAAAGGAGAAAGTTATGAAAATAAAAACCCTGATGGTTATTAATGCTGTTATAACTGCGGTATATGGGCTTGCATTCGTTATTATACCGGAACGATTACTTTTATTGTATGGTAATCCGGTAGATGCACCAATGAAATATATTGGACAACTATTTGGAGCTGCGCTTATTGCATTTGCTGTTTTATCCTGGTCAGCTAGAAATTCATCTGACAGCGAGGCAAGAAAAGCAATTGTTCTTGCACTTTTCATAGGTGATGCGATCGGCTTTATAGTTGCTCTAATTGGGCAATTTAATGCTGTCGTAAATGCGCTAGGTTGGTCAACGGTTGCAATTTACCTCTTACTCTCATTAGGCTTCGGATATTTTCGTTTTAAGAAATAATCTTAATAAAAAAATAAAGACAAATCAATAAAATGTTAACCTTGACCGAGCTGTTGTTCGGTCAAGGTAACATAAACATTGCCCTTATCGGTTTAATAAATAGGTGGATTTATGAAATTCAAATCTCACAGACTAATTCATTTTGTTTCCGTACTAGTGACCATATTAATTGCATCTTTGGTAATAGCGCAAGACCTGCAGGACAAAGATCAACAGGAAATATCGCGCGATAGTTTATTAACAATAGCCCGAGCTATAATTGATTCTGACCGAGCCTGTACATTTATTACAGTTGATGAAAGTGGAAACCCTCAGGCGAGAATCATGTCTGTTTTTCAACCGGAAGAGAATATGGTTATTTGGCTTGGAACAAGCACTAATAGTCGAAAAGTAAAACAGATTAAAAATAATCCCAACGTGATGGTATTTTATTTTGATACGAAAGGGCGGAGTTATGTATCTATCGCAGGACAGGCGCGTATTGTTAATGATCCCGGGAAAAAAGCTCATTATTGGAGAAATGGCTGGACGCGTTACTATCCCGACCCCGAAAAAGATTATATCCTAATTGAAGTGACTCCTGAGAGAATGGAGATTTGCAGTTATAAATATAAATTATTTTGGGATTCAAATGGACAACCGGCTTTCATTGAATTTTAATGATAGTATAAGCTAATAATAAAAAACTGCCCCGAGCAAGGGCGGCTCTTCCATTCAATATTTATTTAAGATTATTTTTTCTTAAATACTCTATAAAGCATTACGATTAACAAAACAAAGAAAGCTCCGTACCACCACGAAATACTATTCAATACACATTCTGAATAGTAGGCACCAAATATCAAACCGGTTACAAATAGTAAGAGTTTAAGCACTCCAATATCAAAAACTGTAATAGTTTTAACTTTTGATTCTATATAATTCCATAAACCCATGATAATCCTCCTAATAGTTAACAAAAAATACTTATAATTGCTTTGTTAAAACAACAGTTTTAACGTATTTTGAATTTATGCATCAGGACCATGATATTCTATGCTTAGTATTCCGATTGGTAAGGTATCTTTTTCTGATATTTGTTTAATGCTTTCAATTGCTTGTTTAATATCATTATAACAATTTTTACAATTTTCAATTGATTCAAATTTTTCCCACCAGGTTTGTAAGTTAATTTTTTGATGGGGATTATATAATTCTGCAGTTTCCATTTCTTTTGAGCGTTCAATTAGTTCAGGTTTTCCATGAGCCAAAAGGTTCCGATACTTAAAAATTTCATTTAATGTACCAAAAGGTCTTTTACTCATATCAATGTTTAGCTTAATAAATTCTTCTAATAATTTTAACTTTTCTATTGGGCCTAGTTTTCTTTCTAGTACTTTCCAATTTGTAATATGTAAAACACCAATGTAATTAAGAAAAGCCTCAAACGCGAAACTTGAAAAAATGATGGATGAACGAATAAAATGCTTACTATTTTCAGTATAGGTTATAGCTGAATCCCAACAAACCTTTGCTGTGTAGCAATTCTGGATAGGTTCTTATGTCTCTCTTACCTATTATTTTTTGTTTATTCATAGTTCAGTTTATATCAATTCGACAAACTAATCTTGTCGTTCTTATAATTTAATAATTTTACTTATAACTGCTTTGCTAAAACAACAGTTTTAACTTTTTCCCATATTTTTCCGGTAGCGGGGTCCTTAGCTAATAGCTTTACAATGTAAATACCGATACGAGCATTGTTGCCGTCATTTCGTTTGCCATCCCATTTTAGCAGTCCTTCTTGTGGGAAATGAACATTCCAATAGGGCGTGGCAATGTTCCGCCCGGTCATATCAAATATTTGCAATTTGATTATACCTTGTTCAAACGGCAATTTATATTTTATCAATAATTCGTCATCAATTCCATCGCCATTTGGTGAGAATGGATTTGTTTCAAATTCGATTGCGCCTTTGTCCGGTAGCGCATCAAAATATAAGCTGTTTTCCAATCCGGGTGTCATTGCTTCGGCATTGACAGCAACTCCCCACCGCTTTAGGTTGTATGATTCAAATTCAGGTCGGAATTTCTCGGTTGATCTGCCATCTGCAAGCGGCCATTCCGAATCATAATATAAAGAATCAATTATCGTACTAGTCATGTCATATAGAAATAATGCATCAGATTCATTGTTTAATGTCGGCCAACCGCCGATTGGAATAATAGATGGAATTCCTTGTGGTAATGATGTTGCAAATAATGAGTCCGATGTAATTACCACCGGTTGGTTAGCCGACGCAAACAGCCCGCCAAAGTAATATTGCCTTAAAGTATTATCGCTAATTGACCAACCCGTCAGATCAATGTCGTTAAAACTGATGATCTCTACAAACTCGGCTTGTGTGGTATCCGGCTGAGCAAGGAATTCATTGAATACAACTGCGCCAAAAGGATAATTCACATAAATATTATATTTTAAGTGATTATCAGCAGTGTTCATGTCACCATTAACGTCTAATATTATTTCCAACTTATTATTGCCGGACTGCAATGGCTCAATATTGAATGATACGAACATTGTGTCTTCCGACATTAAATTATTGAACGAGGCAGAACTAAGTTCAATATCATTTTGCCGTACCTTTAGTGCTCCGGCAATTGCATTTATTCCATTATTTTTTATTGCGATGTTAAATGCAATACTTTCACTTGGATGCGGATATTCGGGATAATGTGTTGTAAGCTCCGGTAGAATAGTGCCATTTACATTTTGCAACATAATTGAATTCATACGACCAATGGTTGAATTACTTGTATCAGTACACACCTTCCATCGCGACGCATCGTTAGAGAAAAAGTCAGGATGTAACTTTTCTGTAGATTTGCCACTCTTTAATGGCCAACTTGAATTATAGTCAAGGGAATCAATTATTTTTCCGGTAAAATCATATAAAAAGATTCCGTCACCGGAATTATTCAAAGACGGGAAATTATCAATATTTACAAAAATGGATTCTGACGGCAGCAAAGCAGATAAACTTGTATCTTCACTTAAAACAATATAGGTGTTAGCTCCAACATTTCCTGCGGAAAACTCTTCGGGTTCTTTTCTGTTGTCACTAATTGTCCAACCGTTTAAGTCAACACTTTCAAGTGTGACAATTTCAACGAACTCAGACAGGGGCGATTCTGGGTCAGCCAAGAATTCATTGATAGTAACATCACCAAAATTATAACTTACCAAAATAGGAATAGATGCTGAATTATTATCTAAGTTTTCATCACCGGCAATTTCAAGGCTTACGGTAAGTTCGTGGCGACCGGAAGACATCGCGAGTATTTTGAGTTCGATTAAAGTCGTATCTGACATACCGATTTCGTTAAATGTAGAACTGGCGAGTGTAAAGTTATTTTCTTCAATAATTAAATTGCCTGAAATTGGCTGTAACCCGTTATTGAAAACCGGTACAGTTATAAGAATTGGTTCAGTAGATTCAGGAAATTCAGGGGACTGTATAATCCCCACGGTAAATATTGCGCCGTCAATATTTTTTGCTATAACTGAATTTGATTTTCCCGGTGTCATTCCGGTAGAATCAGTTGAAACTTTCCATCCGGTGGAATCAGTTGACAGAAATTCAGGATGTATCTTTTCGGTTGATTTACTGGTAGCCAATTCCCACCAAGTTGTATAAATCAATGAATCGATTATAGTGCCGGTAAAATCTCTTAAATATATAGCATCACCGTAATTATTCAATGATGGAAAGTCAGGTACTTCAATAAAAGTAGCTTCCGATGGAATAATTGTCGCGAAAGCGGGATCTTCGCTGAGAACAATAAAA
>JAHJCW010000185.1 GCA_018812885.1 bacterium
ACATCAAAAAAAGACCAATCATCATCTGATTCTCCAACATGCTTATCGCCTGTAACGCCAACATATGTTCCAACCAACATACCAAATGTAGCTTTTGTATAATCAGTTGTACCTGTATTAGTTATCTCATATAACCAAAATAAACAATCCTGTGCTAGGAATTGCTGCCATTGCATCCCTCTTACTTTCATTTCTAAGCCCATGCCATTTCTATTAGGATTATTCGCGTCAGGCTTAAATTCAACTTTCCATAGATTATTATCTTTATAATTGAATTCCTCATCATTATTATCATCCATTACAAAATAGCTTTCTTGCTGGATATTTTGTAAGTCCTTTCCAAAGAATCCATTCCATGCGCCTGGCCAACCAGGGTCACTTATATCATTACCTTTATCAGGCCAATTTGGGGGCCAAGTGCTAGGATCAGTACTCATTGCAATACGTTCATTTGACTCGTTAAAATAACCTCGGACAGGTTCAAAACCCCACCTTTTACCCCCTAACGCTTCTTCAGGTCCAGTAGAGGATGGTCGATCGATAGGGCATGTTATAACAGAATGGAATGTTTGCGAATTGCCAATATTATTGAGAGCATTAATTTCAACTCCAAATAATGGACTTACATCACCAACATATCCATTATTATCATGTAACCATGCACCGCGCGGACCCTTATCAGCTGGTTGTCCAACAACCCCCCAATTCCCGAAAACTGTACGAACTAAATTGCCATTATGTATTCCAGTCTTCCGATAGACTTGGTCGGAATATTGTTGTGCTAATACTACAGCACTAAGAACAGTTAATGATATAATTAATTGAAATGATTTCTTAAAATTCATAGGTAACTCCAAACTCAATCCTACGAGGTCTTGAGTAAAATGTTTCATTGGTAAACCATTCATCAACAGAGTTGATAAATTCAGGGTTATTTTGATCTTTTGCGATCTGTATTTGATTGGTTCGATCAGCGACTCCCGAATCGTTATAAACATTAGTTTGGTTTAATTTATCAAATAGATTTTCGATGCGGACAAAAAACGTCATATCATGACTTCCAAATCCTAAACGATAATAACTCCGTAAATCAACATTCCAAAATGCCGGTTTGCGAGCAGAATTACGTACAAGGGATGAAATATCTTGAACTGATAATGGCGTATATGGTAATCCTGATCCATATTGTGCAATTGTACTTCCGCCCCAATTTCTTGCATTATAGGAAACCGAAGCATTAATGGTATTCGTCTGATCCCAATTCAGTGGAACTAACTGAATTTCGGGTAATGCTCCTCCGGCCGCAGCTTCTTGGGCCTGTCTTGGATCTGAGGCACTTCCTTTGGAAATTTGGAATGTGTAATCTAAATTTCCTGACCAACCTGATGATTCGCGCAAAGTAAGGGCTAAGACTAAACCACGTACATAGGCAAAATCTGAATTAACTAATTTGCTGTATGTAGCAGAGCCTCCAAATATTGAAATTTGATCTGCCCGTGTGCCGGCTAAATCACGAATATCTCTGAAATATCCGGTAACATCAATTGCCATATTAGGTGTTAATTGCTGCTGTACGCCTAATTCTCCACTTACTGTTTTTTCCGGTCGCATATCGGCATTGCCAATTACACCAATATTACCGGTTCCTTGATCTAAATCAAAATCGGGATTTTCATATAATAATTCAAAACGAGGAATTTGGAAAAAATGTCCGTATGAAAAATGGACTACTCCTCTATCAGTAATAGGGAATGAAATACCAAGACGCGGACTTATTTCCCATTTAGGAGATGTATTCTCGTACCAATATTCTTCACGTTCTGCAATGGTAACTAGTGGTTCATTATTATCTTGAATACCATTTTCATTTAAATCATGGTATCTATTTTCAGGACGAATTGGATTATAAACACCTGGGTCAGATGGATCAGCTAAAACCCGTCCTTTCGGATCGAAATAATCGAAGCGAATACCGGCATTTACAATTAATTCATCAAATTCAATTTTATCCTGAATATATGCGCTAAACTCAAATGGTTTATTATTATACCGACTTGTATGAATAGTGGAATCAGCTAACATAACCGGAGTATCTAAATACGGACTATCATAAATTGGATTGATTGTGGTTTTCTCAAGGGGTGGTTGCAAATCGGCATTGTAATATTTCATATTATGTAATCGGTATTCCAACCCGAGTTTTACTAAATGCTGCTGAGTGCTCTGGCTGGTCAAATCACCCTTAATTGTGCTTGTTACAGTGCTTCTTTCAAAGATATTATTTTCTGTTCCACCTGTTTTAAAACTATATGGATTTTGCAGTCCTAAGGTCGAATGAACATATTTATTTTCATCTTCTTCTGAATAAGTTCTGTGATTATAATTTTTATCAAAGCGCGTCAAACTGAAAGAATAAAATGTTCTAGTGCCAAAGCTTTGGTTGAATTGTAGTAGTTGAGTTAATCCTGAACGGTTTCTAGTTAATATACCATCTGGATTATATTTATAATTTCTAGCCGAACTTTCATCTGCGGTGTAATCTTGGTACACAACATTATCGCTGATGATTGTATATTTTAATTTTGCAAATGTGGAAATTTTCCAAATCAATTTTAATTGACCATAAAGTTTGCGATTCCAATCCATTGAAACGAATTCTCCATCACCTTCTGCATTTTGATGATTATTTCTTAACACATTATAGGCAGAATCAATGCCCGTTGTGTCGGTCATGTTAAATCCTTGTTGGTTAAGAAAGAATTCATTCACAAATTTATCAAATTCGGGATCTGAACCAACAATATATGTGTCAGGTTCACCA
>JAHJCW010000186.1 GCA_018812885.1 bacterium
TATATCGTCATAGTTTGTTCCGACCATAAGATGCATCTTGTCACTATGTTTACCCTGGAGATATTTTTCCGTAATTGATGCTAATTGCTCATGAAATTGATTTATATTTTTTGAATTCTCTACTATGCCAAAGATTGTGGCGGGTGTCAAAGCTTTTTGCACAATAATATTGGCGAAATCGAGTAGAATCTCTCCAAGTTGTAAATTGTCAATTATAATCAATAATTTAATACCGCCAGGATCAAGTACATGAAATTCTTTTATACCCAACCAAACTTCTTGCCCTATTTTTAGCCCTTCTTTCTTTATAATTCCCTGTTTGATAATTTCTATTTTGGTATGAGCTTGATCAAATGTTGGTCGAGGAGCTAAAGGTCGCACTCCTATTAATTCCCCAGTTTTTACCATTAATTTCGTCTGAGATCCTGAAAATAATATGTCGGTTATGTTTCCTTTTCCAAGAATATATAAATTTTCAGAGGGCTTTAACGGGTGATCACTAACAAGAACCGTTTCCGGACGAAACAATATTCTAACCGGTACACCCTCTTCATGATAAGGAGTATTGGTTGGGAATGGAAATGAATGTTTGCCTAACTGTATTTGTCCATTTATAGTTTTACCTATTAAAACATTACCACCGCCAACAAAGGTTGCAACAAAAGCATTGCGAGGACGATGATATAACGTTTCCGGTGTTCCAACTTCCAATAAATGACCTCGATCAACTATTCCGATTCTATCAGCCAATTCAAATGCTTCTTCCTGATCATGAGTTACCAGTATCATAGTAACATTTAATCTATGCTGTATCTCCTTCAATCGTGTTCGCATACGTGCTCGAATTTTTACATCCAAGGCTCCAAAGGGTTCGTCTAATAATAAAACTGCCGGTTGTGATGCTAGCGCTCGAGCTACAGCAACACGTTGTTGTTGTCCACCTGACAATTGTTTTGGATATCTATTACCAAAACCGGTCAAACCTACAATATCCAACAACTCTTCACTACGTATCCTACATTCTTTCTTTGATATTTTTTTTATTCTGAGACCAAATTCAACGTTTTTATACACATTCAAATGTTGAAATAATGAATAATTTTGAAATACGAATCCAATTCCGCGATCCTGAGGTCGTAAAAAAGTAATATCTTTTCCCGATACTTCGACGGACCCACTATCTGGAAATGTTAAGCCGGCAATAATTCTTAGAATTGTACTTTTACCACTACCACTTGCACCCAACAGCACAAATAATTCACCATCTTTAATCTCGGTGGATACATTGTTAACCACTACATTAGTACCATAATGCTTTTGAAGTTTAGTTAATTTTATTGACATACATTTCCAATCATAATTTTATTTCATTACTTTTATAAAAAGATTGCATTACTATTAATATGATAAATGAAATAAGAGCTAATAACAAAGATGCAGCATAAGCCCCGGCAAAATTAAAATCGGTGAATTCCTGATGTATATACAGAGTGGCAGTTTGTGTTTTATTAATGATATTTCCACTCACAACTAAAACCGCACCAAATTCACCAATAGCTCGAGCCATCGTCAAAGTAAATCCATATAACACTCCCCATTTTATTGATGGCAAGGTTATCATCCAGAATGTTTGCCATTGGTTTGCTCCCAATATATAAGCGGCCTCTTCGCTTTCTATCCCAAATTGTTTTAATACCGGCATAACTTCTCTTGCCACAAAGGGTAAAGTAACAAATAATGTTGCAATTGTTATTCCTGGAATGGAATAAACAATTTTGATGTCAAAATTTTCTAACCAACTGCCAATCCAACTATTTGGCCCAAACATAATGCTTATCATAAAACCCGCCACAACTGGAGACACAGCAAATGGTAAGTCAATGAGGCCTTCTAACAATAATTTCCCTTTAAATTGGTGTTTCACTAAAGTTATTGCCAGCAATATTCCCATTATCGTGTTAATTACAATGACAATAAGCGTTACTTTTAAAGTTAGTAAAAAGGAAAATAAAGCTTCCGGGGTTGACACTTCTGTAAAAAACCTCTTCAATCCTGCTGAAAATAATTCACGCACCAGTCCGAAAACAGGCGCTAATATCAATAAAGAAAACCAGCTAATAACTATACCAATCAATAGGTATTTACCAAATGATTTTGATGCGGTTTTTTGTTTTGTTTTCTGATTAAACAATGTATTCTTTCCCTGACAGCTTTTTTAGAAAGTTTAAAAATATTAGTATAAGAAATGAAAATATCAATAACAGAACAGATAATCCAAGAGCTCCCTGGGGATTATTGCTCTCAAGCTCACCATATATATATACTGCAGCAACTTGTGTTTTCATTGGAATGTTGCCCGCAACTACGACAATGGAACCAAATTCGCCAATGGCCCGACTAAAAGATAAAGCGGCACCTGTTAATATCGATGGCCATA
>JAHJCW010000187.1 GCA_018812885.1 bacterium
AACAACCCCTGCCTTAGTTAACCGATATGAAAAATGGGGAGTTAAATCAAAATTTGTTCCAAACTATCCTGTCACATTTCCGAGAGGAAGTAAAAAGTCAGAAATCCTGACTATTATTTATCATGGACAAATATCATTGGAAAGAGGTTTAGAAGATTTAATAAATGCTTTACCACCTTTAGTAAAAAAAGAATTATCATTTAGAGTAGAAATCTATGGTTCTGAAAGAGTGTCCGGCACTATAGATAAACTTAATGAATTGATTAATGAATTGAATTTAATGGATGTTGCCAAAATATATAATCAGTTACCGAACAGTGAAATTCTTAAAATATTATCAAAAGCGCATATCGCTGTAATACCATTTCGTGATTACCCGATGTTCAGAATTGCCATTCCGGTGAAAATGTTTGAAGCTATGTGGGCACGATGTGCAATTATAGCAAGTGATTTGGACTCCATAAGAGAGTACGGAGATGAATTTATTGAGCTGTATCCACCGGGTGACGTTAATGCTCTTAGTAGAGTAATTAATAAATTATTGGTAAATGATGGAGAACGCAAACGTATGGGTAGAGAAGGTTCAAGGCTAATAAAAGAGAAATACAACTGGAAGAAAGTTGAACCTACGTTATTAGATATTTATGAAAAGGTATTGGGTTGAAAATACTATATATATCGCCTGAAAACACAGTGGGCACATTAAGTCTATGGAAAAAAGCTCATGAAAAACGAGGAAACCAATGTGATTTTATAACACTTTACCCGACAAGGCATGATTATGATCCCGGATATTGTTTAAACCTGCCGCTAGTCTCATCTAGCTCTTTTTATTTAAATTTTCGTCATAAATATTATCAATACCATAAAGGCAGTGAAGAATCTCATAAGGAAAAAGAAGGATTCCCACCGGTATGGAAACCAAATTCATATATAGAGGAAAAATATTTTCACTTTCGTGATTGGTTATGGCATTTTAAGGTAGAAAAGGCGATCAAGGAACTTGATTTGCTAAAATATGATATTTATCATATTGAATGGGGTTTGGAGTTTTACCGAGATGGGCGTTTTGTTTCAAAATTGGCAGAAAGAGGTAAACACATAGTGTGTGGTTATCATGGACAAGATTTAAGAACACGCGGAGTAATTGAGGAGATAGATCGAGCAAGTGAGTTGAATGTCACAAGTGAATTAGACCTGTTAGAAAAACATCCAAATATAAAATATCTTTTTTTGCCATTTGACACAAGATTATATCAACCAAATTATGAGCTAAATGATAAGATCAGGATTTGTCACAGTCCGACAAATCGCCACTTTAAAGGTAGCGATACAATAATACCTATTTGTGAGCAAATTGCCAAAGAGGAAAATATTGAGTTTGTGCTGATTGAGAACAAACCTACAACCGAAGCGATGAAAATTAAACAGAGTTGTGATATTTTAATTGACCAAGTTCATAATCGCGGCGGATGGGGATATGGTATGAATTCAGTCGAGGCAATGTCTATGGGCTTAGTTTGCGTAACAGAATTGATTCCAAAATATGAAGAGTTTATCCCCGATCATCCTTTCGTAAATGTATCAGGTGATACTTTATACAAAACTTTAAAAGGGTTAGTAAAAGATCGAAAACGACTCAAAGATATCAAAAAATTAAGTAGAGATTGGGTTGTTAAATATCACGATTTGCACAATACAGTAAAAACATTATATCGTTATTATGAAGAAATAAAATGGCTTTAGCACAATTTCCAACATTGTCAATAGTCGTACCATGTTATAACGTAGAACATGTAATTGAACGCTGTATTAAAGCACTTCTTGAGCAAGATTATCCTAAAGAAAAAATATCAATTATTATCATTGATGATAAATCAACTGACAATACGGGTCAAATAATTCAAAGGTATCAAAAAAATGAGCAAGTTAAGATAATCAAACATTTTAAAAATAGAGGTCTTGCCGCGGCACGTAACAGTGGAATAAAGGCAAGTAAATCTCAAATTGTAGGATTTCTTGATAGCGACATGGTTGTTAAAAAAAACTGGGCAAAAGTAATGATAAGTGAATTGTCAAATAACGGAGTTGAAGCATGTATGGGGGGAATAAAATTAGCAGAATCCTTAACCCCAAATAACTTAGATAAATTTTTATACAATCCAACCAGGGGCGTACTCAAACATGGAGAAAATCAACCAATCCGGTTTAAATGGTTTCTATTGAACAATACTACGGTTAAAAGAACAGCTATAAATGAAGTTGGCAAATTTGACGAAAGCATCACGAGCTATGGTGGAGAAGATACTGATTTTGCGATTCGTTTGTGGGATAAATACGAGGATGGTCTCAGATATTCATCTAAAGCTATTGGTGAACATTACCATCAGCGTTCGCTTCAAGAATTACAAAAAAAAATGGAAAATTACGGCAAAACTACTTATTTGCGACTATTAGAAAGATATCCCAATCACACTAAAGATTTAGCGGGAGATTGGGTAAATACACTAAAGGGGAAATTAGTGTTTAATCCCATAGTTTATTGGTTAGTCCAATTAATTTATTTTGCAATTCCAGCCCATTACTTTGTCAGATTTTTTATAGCAAATAGTCTTATAAGTGGTGCTCGTAATCCAGCAGAAGGGATACCTAAATTCCAATCGATGTAATTATTGTTTTACTAATTTGATATACACATAATTTTATTAATTATCCCTTGGTAAATATTTTAATTAAATAGAATCTATGTGTGTGTTTATATTTAGCTGTAAACAAAAAGTATAATTATTACACAATTCTTATCTCTATTTATTTTTTA
>JAHJCW010000188.1 GCA_018812885.1 bacterium
GAATTTCCGGGCAAATTGACTATGTTCTTCTTGAGACATTATTATTATGTTATAATACTATTAACTAACTATAGAAAACTACTTCATTATTTTTTTATTAAAACTGATTAATATTCTACACCCAACCTCTATCTTTACAAGCTTGAGCTACTCTATCGACTGATATAACATAAGCGGCATCACGCATGTTTAAATTGTTTGATTTAGCGAAATCATTCACAGCAATAAATGCTGCTGTCATTTTAACATCTAATTTTCCAAGGACTTCATCTTTTGTCCAGAAATAATTCATATTACTTTGAACTTGTTCAAAATAACTACAAGTTACTCCACCGGCATTTGCTAAAAAATCAGGGATAATAAAAATACCCTTTTTGTCCAGAACCTTGTCAGCTTCAGGTGTAGTTGGTCCGTTGGCTCCTTCAGCAATAATCTTAACTTGATCACTAATTTTTTCAACATTTTCAGCAGTTATTTGATTCTCTAAGGCTGCGGGAACTAAAATATCAACATCTTGCTCTAACCAGGCATCTCCAGGTAGAATTTCAAATCCCAATTGTTTAGCTTTTGTTTGATTAATGCCACCAAATGAATCTGTAATTGAAAGCAGTTCTTTTAAATTTATTCCATTTTCTTTTTTATAAGAATAACTAGTATGATCTTCTTGGTCCCAGCATGAAACGCATTTTACTGTCCCACCCATTTGCTGAAATAATTCTATTGCAAATTGTGCAACATTACCAAAACCTTGAATACTTGCCGTGGTATTCTCCGGATTAATATTTAATACTTTTAATGCTTCTCTAACAGTGATCATCACTCCATATCCTGTAGCCTCTTTTCTGCCTAATGATCCACCCATGCCAACAGGTTTGCCGGTAATGAATCCTGGATCTTTCGCACCCTTAATAGTTTCAAATTCATCTAATATCCATAACATGTGCTGCGCGTTGGTCATTACATCCGGGGCCGGAACATCAGAATGAGATCCTACATTCTTCGATATTTGGCGCGCCCATCCGCGACAAATACATTCTTGCTCGGTTAAGCTTAAATTATGTGGATCACAAATAACACCGCCTTTACCTCCCCCTAATGGAATGTCAGCAACCGCGGTTTTCCATTTCATCCACATAGAAAGAGCACGGACAGTATCAATTGTTTCTTGCGGGTGAAACCGAATTCCACCCTTTGCGGGTCCTCGCGCATCATTATGCTGTACCCTAAATCCTTTAAATACTTTCATAGAACCATCATCCATACGGATTGGGATACTAAAATGAAATTCTCTCAAAGGATTACGTAATAAATCACGGGTAGCCTGATCTAGTTCTAATAAATCTGCAGCGCGGTCGAACTGCTTTTGAGCAGTTTCGAATGCATTATAAGTTTTGTTGTTCATTTATTTAACCTGTTTAATTAATAAAATTATTTCAATAAAAGTAGCCTAAAATTACTCTAGTAATAGAATATGAATAAAGGAAATGCGAATAATAATTAGTAATAAGTTCTATATTATAAAAGTATGTCCAATATTATAAATATTTGTAATCTGATTGAATAAAATATTTTGGATTTTATAATTTCGTTGATTCTATTCTAAAGCAAGAACAGCTTAAAATCAATGTACTTTTATATTTGATGGGTTGATATAGATAGGGAGTAACGGTAACTTTAAAGATTAAATTTTAATCATTTTTATTAAATACAATAGTTAGGAGAAAACAATAAATGTACAATTCAGTTGAATCATTTATGGATATGGTAAAAACCAAGAATCCAGGTGAGGTTGAATTTCATCAAGCAGTATTTGAAGTTGTTGAATCAATTTGGGATTTTCTACAAGATAATCCCCATTACATGCAAGCTAAAGTATTAGAGCGTATGGTTGAACCGGAGCGTGTAATTATGTTCCGTGTGCCATGGCGCAATGACAGAGGCGAGATTGAAATAAATAAAGGTTATCGTGTTGAATTTAATTCAGCGATTGGTCCATATAAAGGTGGTTTACGTTTCCATCCATCTGTAAACCTTGGTATTTTAAAATTCCTTGGATTTGAACAAGTGCTCAAAAATAGTTTGACTACCCTTCCAATGGGTGGGGGCAAAGGTGGATCTAATTTTGATCCAAAAGGTAAATCGGACAATGAAGTAATGAGCTTTACGCAATCATTCATGACTGAATTACAACGTCATATCGGTCCAAATACCGATGTTCCTGCCGGTGATATCGGTGTAGGCGGACGTGAAATCGGTTTCATGTTTGGACAATACAAACGTTTACGCAATGAATTTACTGGTACTTTAACCGGTAAAGGTTTGAATTGGGGAGGTAGTCTTATTCGCCCTGAGGCGACAGGTTATGGCAATGTTTATTTTGCAAATGAAATGCTTAAAACTCGTGGTGATAGCTTTAAAGGTAAAACAGTTGCTATTTCTGGTTCAGGTAATGTTGCACAATACTCAATTGAAAAAGTATTAGACTTAGGTGGAAAACCGGTAACATTATCAGATTCATCAGGCTATATTTACGATCCGGCAGGTATTGATCGTGATAAACTTGCCTTCGTAATGGAACTCAAGAATGTAAAACGCGGACGGATTAAGGAATATGCTGATAAATATGGTTGTGAATACCATGCGGGAAAACGTCCTTGGGGAGTAAAATGCAACGTTGCATTGCCGTCAGCCACACAAAATGAAATAAACGGTGAAGAAGCTGATATCTTAATCAAAAACGGTTGTATTTGTGTATCAGAAGGTGCCAATATGCCATCCACACTTGAAGCAATCAATGTTTACTTGAAACACAAGATTCTGTATGCTCCGGGTAAAGCTTCCAATGCCGGTGGTGTCGCAGTATCTGGATTGGAAATGAGTCAGAATTCACTACGTTTAAGTTGGACAAGTGAAGAAGTTGATGAAAGATTACACAACATCATGAAAGATATTCATGCAACTTGTGTTAAATACGGAACAGAAGGAAAATTCATTAACTACGTTAAAGGTGCCAACATTGGCGGTTTCATCAAAGTTGCCGATTCAATGTTAGACCAAGGTGTAGTATAGTATAAAACAATAGTTAATTATGGAGAGGTAAATATTTTACATCTCTATAAAAATAAAAAGGGCTCCAATTAGAGCCCTTTTTATTTTA
>JAHJCW010000189.1 GCA_018812885.1 bacterium
TGCTTAACTGCTTTACCATAGATTATCTTTGTTCCAGTTTACTGAATTGGTAATCATGCAATCTTCTATATTGTCCATTTTTATTTAAAAGTTCTTTATGTGTTCCGGATTCAGTAATACATCCTTTCTCTAAAACAATTATTTTATCTGCTTTCTGAATAGTAGATAAACGATGAGCTATTACTAGCACCGTCCTATCGTTCATTAATCTATCTAATGCTTCTTGTACAAGTTTTTCTGAACGAGTATCTAAGGATGATGTTGCTTCATCTAAAATTAATATTGGTGGATTATTTAATACTGCTCGAGCTATTGCTAGACGTTGTCTCTGACCACCCGATAACCGTACACCCTTATCACCAATAATAGTATCAAAACCATGCGGTTGATCTAAAATAAAATCAAGGGCGTTAGCAGTTTTGGCAGCTGAAACTACATCGTCATTAGTAGCATCAATTAATCCATAGGCTATATTGGCACGTATTGTATCATTAAATAATATTGTCTCTTGGGTCACAATTCCCATGAGCTTTCGTAATGACTTTGTTGTTACATCTCTTAAATCCTTTCCATCAATTAATATTGAGCCATTTGTCACATCATAAAAACGCGGTACAAGGTCAGCTATCGTAGATTTACCGGCACCGCTCTCGCCAACTAAAGCCACTACTTTGCCTTTGTTGATCGTAAATGATATATTTGATAGTACTGCATCTTCTTCAGTATTATAGGTGAATCCAACCGTTTTGAACTCAATTGATTTATCAAATGAACTCAATTGATATGCATCCGGACGATTAATTATGTCGGATTTTGAATCAAGTGTGCTAAATACACGTTCGGCTGATGCCATACCTGTTTGGATTTCCATATTCACATTACTTAATAATCTGATAGGAGCCAATGCACTAAATAGAACTAAAATGAATCGTAAAAAATCTTCCGATGTCATTGATTGCTCTACGAGCACTTTACTTCCACCGAGTATTATTAACACCACGGCAACAAAAACACCGATAATTTCCGTTAACGGTTCGGCAGTAAGCCGTAATCTTGCCCTGCGAAATACTAAATTGTAAAACTTTGATGTCTCTCTTTGAAATCGATTATTTTCAAAGTTTTCTGTAGTAAAAGCTTTGACAATACGCATTGATGTTAAGGTTTCAGTAATAACGTTAGTAATGTTGGCAATTTTTGCCTGAACACGACGGGATTTCCTCTTAATACTTCGTCCAATTGCAGTAATAGCTATACCGGTGACCGGAACTATTAGAATAGCGATTAATGCTAACTGGATATTTATAACAAATAATAAAATTATAAATGCTATGATATTAAGCGGTTCTACAAATGCACGCTGAAAACCAAGCGTAAATGCACTGCGCATATTGCTTACATCGGTGATTATAGTAGAAGTTAGCTCACCGGATTTTTGTTTATTGAAGAATGTCAATGACAGCGATAAATATTTTCTATAGATATTGTTTCTTAACTCTGTAATAAAATTATATTGAACGTGCGTTAATAGTATATTTTTTATGTATAGGAAAAAGTTTTTTAATACAAAAACAAGTATGATAAGGATCGATAACACTTTTAATGTATCAAATGCAGTGTCACGCAAAATTAAATCATTTGTCCAAAATTTAATTTGTTGATTTATCGTTAGACTTGCAGCATTTCTAAAAGTTTCATGTTCAGCAAGAAATTCTTTAAAATTTCCTAGTATGCTATTTAATAAAGATGCAGTAAACCAAATGGAAGCACTGTTAAAAGCTACATAGAACAAAGCAGCTATGGTTGACCCAATTAGTTGTGCCTTATATGGTTTAATTAGTTTAAATAATCGTATATATATTGATTCTTTCATTAGAAAAATTTGTTTAAATAAAAACCGTGTAAATTACAGTAAACAGGATTGGAAAACCATTCTAAAGCTACAGAGAATTCAAGATTGAAGATTGAAAAATGGCAATAGATCAGAGGTTAGATATTTGGTGTATGTGATCATTGGATAGTCATTAATTGTGATACATGGTGCATAAACTGCCACTGCAATTATTTCCCCTTCATCGTTTCTTCTTTTCTCCAAATCATTTTTTTATGCGAAATTCCCGCTTCATAAAA
>JAHJCW010000190.1 GCA_018812885.1 bacterium
GCGAACCAATCCTGTATTCCGTAACTGCCGGCTTTATCTAGTGGGTGGTAATATTTAACATAATATTGGATTTGTTCATTCGTTAATTCTTGAAAAGTGACATCAGTCTTTTCTTTGAAAATATCCACGATATTTTTATCCTGCCATACTAATGAAACCCCAGTAATCACAGCGTGTGTTCTACCGGATAATTTTCTAAGCATAGATTTACTGTCATTTTCATCAAGCGGTTTACCGATGATTTCATCATCCAAAACAACAATTGTATCTGCACCTATCACTAAGTTGTTATGATATTTTTGAGCGACATCAAGTGCTTTTAAATTAGCATAATATTTAGCGAATTCTATCGGTTTAAGATCAATGCTAAAATCTTCATGGATAGTACTTGAAACTACTTTAAAAGGTATATCGATCAATTCCAAAAGAGCTTTCCGGCGTGGTGAATTCGATGCTAAAATTATTGGTGGATAGTTTTGTAGCACTGTTTTATTCATTTTTATTATAATATATCGTCCCTATGGGACTATGAAATTTAGGGATAGATAACATTTCTATAAATATTTAATTCCTATGGAATTATACTAAACCATTTTACTAAATAGCTTTGGGATTGTTTTAAGTCCTATTAGGGACTAAATATTTTTAGCTAATAAGAAAAACATATACCAAGTCCCGTAGGGACGAAATATTCAATATTTTATATCTTTTAGAATATATTTTTCATCAAATTGTATATTAAATTTCTTCAACAATTCAGCGTATTCTTCCTGAAAAGTCTTTTTTTGATGGTGTTTTTCTTGATTCATTATGTATTTAACTACATTGTCTATTTGAGAGTGTGAATATGAAAAAGCTCCATATCCTGCTTGCCAACTGAATTTTCCCTTGATAATTCCATTTTTATTGATCCAACCGGATGAATTTCCTTTTATATCTTGCAATAGATCTGGTATTAATTGGTGTGGTTTATAACCGATAAAAACGTGTATATGATTTGACATTCCATTTATAGCAATTAATTTGTGTTTATTATTTTTAACAATACCGGCTATATATTTGTACAATTCTTCTTTCCACTCGGGTTTAATTAATGATATTCTATTTTGAACTGCAAAAACGAACTGAAGGTATATTTGTGTGAATGTATTAGCCATAGTATTTTGATTCCGTCCCTACGGGACTATGGAATTTAGGAATAGATAACATTTCTATAAATATCTTATTCCTGTGGAATAATCAAAATACGATTTAATGTTTATAAACAACGAGAATTCCGTTAGGGATTGAATATTTATAGAAATTAATAAAGACGAATAATCAGTCCCATAGGGACGATATATTTATTCATATTTGGCTAATCGTCCAATAAATTCTGCAGTTTCTTCATCTCCAACGGCTTTTAAGCGATATAAATATACACCGTTTGCTAGTTTATCTCCAAAAGCATCTTTACCGTTCCAATCAATGGCATGAAATCCAACCGAGAAATATTCCGGATCAAATTGCATGATTTTCCTGCCTCCTAATGTGAATATCGCGATACTTACATCAGCCGGTCGCGTTAATTCAAATGTAAATTGCGTAGAATGTGCAAAAGGATTGGGGAAGTTAGTTACGTTAAATAATTTTAACTTTGCTTCCGCTAATAGATATAATTTTATCTCGCTTTCAGTAGGATTATTGGCACTATCCCAAGCTTTTAGCGCTAAATGTGTTTCAGTTGAATTTTCATCTAAAGCTAAGGGAATTGTACCGGTTGTGATGCTATTATTATCATAGATAAAGTCATCGGTAACAATTTTGTTATCATCATTTAAATAATTGGTCAGAACAATATTATGTCCAGTTTCTCCTGTTAAATTGATCCCTAAGGGATCCGTTAAACGAATGAAAATATCATCATCCTCTTGAATATGATCTCCTGATCGTAAGCTTCGTTTTTCACTAGTCTCAAAACTGATGATCGGTCCAAAATTGTCGGACGTTGCATCTCCGCTAACAATATACAGCGAATCCTGCGCTCCCAGTGCTTCAATTGGTTTAGAATCATTAGAAATAATATATAGTTTTAAGGAAGCCGGTTTACCCAAAAAGGTTACATCCTTAGGAACGCGCAAGTTCCCCAAAATATGGTTACCATCAAAACTGAATTTCCCTCTAAAAAGTGTTGAACCGGGTAAATTATAAGTCAAGGATTCAGTATTAGATAAATAATTATATTCACGGGTTACCGCTCTTTCCGCATCATTTAATATTACAAATCCCTCACCGCCAGTGTTGGTAATATTCTGTTCGGCCCTAAACTCTGATACGGCTAAGGTTTGTAAAGTATCAGGAGCAACACTCGTGACAGTCAATTTCTTAGTTGGCAGTGTTAATTTCATCGCAGGATCGCCAAAAAGATGAAAATATTCACCTTCTTGGTTGCCAGTTTTAACTGATTGTAAAATCACTCCAATCGGTAATTCCGATACTGTCTGATTCGGAAATATTTTATTGAAAAGTTGTTCTTCATAGTATTGATTGCTTGTAACAGTAATTGGTCTGCTGGTGGTGATAATCGCGGATGCACCATTCATTGGTTGACGAATTAATTCTTCTGAAAATGATTCGCTTTCGATATTATCAAAATGTCCCCAAGAGCAGGTTCCTGCTATCCATAGTGGGAGTTTCATCCCCGTTTCAATTGCTTGCAAGTCACCGCGGTCTTGAAATAATAATCGTTCCTGTGCCCACTGGTGCGCGCTGCCATGTCCGATATAATTGACGATTGCAGTGCCTTTTTCGAGAATGTCAAATAGGGCTGAAGTGGCTTGCGGTTTGGCTACGCCAAACGATGTTGCATCGCTTTCTTCCGGGAATTCCAACATGTATAATTTGTTAGTTTCAAATGTCGCTGGAATGATATCAGCTAGTATTTCGGAATTAATTGTATGACTTTTACCGATATTTAATTCGGATATTGTATCTTCCGGTCGCGCTGCGTCATCAGCCACAAGCGTAACGCGTTGTCGCCATAAACCAAATTCAGGATTGGTTTCGAACTCAATCAGCTTGTCGATATAATCTTCCGCTTCCGCGACGTTCCGAGCGGGAAAGCGACCGATGGCAATTTCCGGTATTGTTCCGTTAATTGCAGCAAGACGGTCATCGGTGGCAAAAGAACCAATTATCCCAACTTCAACTGTCGGCACAATATTATTAGAATTACCCGTGATATTCCTATAATCATAATCGGCATCGCCGCAAATGAATACATAAACAGGTGTTGGTGATTGCCAATTATTTTGCGTCCAATCAATAAAATTACGAATTGCCATCGGATCGGGATTCCCGCCGGAAAATTCATCGTAGATAACTTCCAATGCTGCAAATATTGAGTTATCACGATGTGCCGTGAATTTATTTGCAACATTTATGTATTCTTGTGGAGCTATAATAATATGTTCAGCTTGGGTCGAGTTGTTTCTTAAAGTATTGAAACTCTTGTTCCCAATTAATTCAATATTTTCAACCGTTGGAATATTTTCTTTGTCAAAAATTACGATCCTTTCGTTAGCATTATTAGAAGGTGTAGCATTGAAATTATAGATTGATCCTGAATGTGATGTTTGCAATTCAATCGGATTTGAAATATCAGTTATATTCCAAACTATCGGATCAATATCCGATTTTAAGGTATACTTGGTGGACTGACCTTGAACGGGAGTAAGGAACTCAAATTGTTCGCCGTTTAAGATCAATTGTCCGCCATAAAATAGTGTTAAGTAATCAAAAAATGGTTGGGAATAATTATCATTTGAATTGTTTGAAAAATAAAATGAATTTGACCCATTTATTAAACTACCGTCAGCTAAAGTTGTCGTTACAGATCTTTGATTTAAACCTATCCATGAAATACTTGACAATATAGAGTTTTGAAGCGAATTCAGTCTGATACCAATACTATTTGATGGCGTAGGACGAACTTTATTATCGGTTGTAGCGCCTTGAAATCCAGCTGTCAGTATTGGTGAAATGTCATTTATAGGATTACTAACATCAAATGTCTTTTCAATAGAATTATTTGTTGAAATGGATTGTTCCACCCAACCTAAACCGGATTGGAAGGGGTTTAGAAAATCGTTTTCAATATGTTGGTATTGAATACCGTAATCTAAGTTAATTGTTGGGATGTCTGTATTTAGATATTCTGCTATCCGCTTACCTCGCAGATTATTATCATCCGGTATAAATAACCAATAAGCATTTTTATTAAAGAACAAGTTTTGATTAAAAGCAATATTGGTACCATCTAAATCAAATCCGCTTGAGCCTCTACCATAGAAAATTATTTTATCATTTTCTGAAAATGTACCATCTGTAGAACCGGTATATTGGAATGCTATTTCGCTTAAATTTTCATTAGGAGTCGGAGATCCGGGAGTCTGCGATTGTGAACGGCCTATATTACTTCCGGTATATAAAATAAAACTACGTGTGTCATGTTGATCAATAGTTAGTATTAAATCAATTAGATCTGTTCCGTTTAATTGATATATTCCGTCATCAGCAACTCCAAATTTCAGCCATTGACCTGTTGGAAAATCTCTGACTTTTGCTATTTTATTTTTTATGCTCTGTTTCCAATTTTTTGCAATTGGCCAATTAATCACATTTAATGCTAAAATATCATCATTTGACTTTGAATTGTTGGTAGATGGTGAACTAGCAAAATTCAATGCTATGGACATTTCACTAAAATATTGATTGTTATTTATTCCATCTGTTCCGGGCGTTATTTGTAGAGTACCGACCCATAATCCGCGCAGTTTTTGAATCTGAATCCATTTTATTGCCGCCGTACTGATCTGATCTGAAATAACATTAAGACTTTTTTCATTCAACATCTGTACTTGTAATTCGGGATGCTTGTCATTTGGTAAACCAATCAGTATATGAATCGGTTTAAGATCATCAATCGTTAAAGAATTAATAGCTACATGCAATTGCAGTTGCTGTTGTGTAGAATTGATTACAGTGACTCTAGGTGCTGAGATTGCCCCAGAGTAAATTAGAGAGATTATTATTATCAACTTTGTACGCATGTGTTGTTGAAATTTACAGAATCTTAATGGATTCAATAATGTAATAAGTTAGATAGATTATTAATTAGTTTTTTAAGTCGTATTAAGCAATAAAAAACCCATATTCAAGATACGGGTTTTTTATTCTATTATATAATGATGTTATTTGGGAGGAAGTTTGAACTCTGGATAATAAGATTTACCATTTCCTTCGTTAATTCTTGATTTTGAATTACCAATGGTGAATCTTGCTACTTCCTGAACTGTGCCAGCATGAATTGTTCTTGAATATGTTTTGATTTCAGGTACCGCATCCTTTACATAACGTTTAACAATATAATCTTGGCCAGTGTCGCCAGTTCCACAATCTCCGTA
>JAHJCW010000191.1 GCA_018812885.1 bacterium
CATTACGTCAATTATAAATATGTCATTTATCTTACTTTTTCGTTCAATGCAAAGTTATTATCTTTCACAGATAAATTTGAGTTAAATAATGAGTAATCAATACATAACAAAGGTATTTCATTTTTGTGCCGCACACCAATATGGTCATTCAGATTGGTCGGAGGAACGAAATAAAGAAGTATTTGGTCCGGATGCAAAAGTACACGGTCACAATTACAAATTGGAAGTAACAGTTACGGGTGACATTAATCCCGAAACGGGTTTTCTGATCGACTTAAGTGCATTATCTAAGATTGTTAATGAGCATGTATTAAGTAAGCTAGATCACAGCCAATTTGAAAAAGATGTGAAATGGTTCAAAGATAAACAGCCATCTTCGGAAAATTTAGTTATTTTTATATGGGATGAAATTTCAAAACATCTAAAAAGCGCTAAACTGCATCGCATTAGGATTGTTGAAACACCAACCATTTACACAGATTATTATGGATAATGGATTTTAGAAATCGTTTATATATAGTTTTAGGTGGTATTTTTATTGCATCGTTGGTAACGGCTAATTTGATATTTCAAAAATTTTTCACTTGGACACCAGTTGGAATTTTACCATATCCGATAACTTTTTTGGTGACAGATATAATTTCTGAATTATACGGTAAGAAAAAAGCTGATCAGCTTGTTATATCCGGATTAGTAGCGAGTTTATTCGTAATGGTAGTTGTTATCATTGCAAATTTGTTACCCGCAACTTCATGGTTGCCGGTAAGTGGCGAAACTTTTCATAAAGTATTGGGCTTATTTGGACCTGCTGTATTTGCATCGATGGTGGCGTATTTAACAGCACAATTTATTGATATTAGAGTATTTCATTTTTGGAAAAAGATTGACTAATGGCAAGCATCTTTGGTTGAGAAATAATGGGTCAACCATCATTTCGCAGTTTGTTGATACAGTGACCGTATTACTATTACTATGTATTACTGGAGTAGTTGAATGGTCGCGATTTCTTTGATTACTCGAAAACGGATTTATTTTTAAAGTTATGGTAGCTCTGTCTGACACGCCGTTTTTCTATTTAGGTGTTTGGTTTTTAAAACCTAAAGTCCATGAAGATCCTGATAAGGAAAAATGGGGTTACCATTCATTCAAAGAGGAAGCAATATGACAATTAATATAAAAAAAATAGAAGATATCACTAGTACGCTTTTAAAAGAAATCGGTGAAGATGTTACTAGGGAGGGTCTTGTTAAAACACCAAATCGCGTTGCCCGCGCTTGGGAATATTTAGCACAGGGTTATCATGCTGATTTAGATGATATTATCAATAATGCAATTTTTGAAGATGAAGAATGCTCAGAAATGGTGGTTGTGCGTGATATCGAATTCTTTAGTATGTGTGAACACCATATGTTACCATTCTTTGGTAAAGCACACGTTGGATATATACCGAACGGTAAAATCATAGGATTATCCAAAATACCAAGATTAGTAGATGTGTTTGCAAGACGGTTGCAAGTGCAGGAACGTCTAACGCATCAAATTGCATATACTTTAAAAGATATATTAGATCCGATTGGTGTAGCAGTGATTCTTGAAGGTCGGCATCTTTGTATGCAAATGCGAGGGGTAGAAAAGCAGAATAGTTTTGCTACTACATCAGCAATGCTAGGTGAATTCCATGATGAAGTTGAGACAAGAAATGAGTTCTTCAGCATTATCGGACTTAAGAATTTATAGAATTCCGTGACTTTAAATATTATTGATTTAGGTCATTGCTCCTACCAAAGTAGTTTAGAGCATCAAGTTAACACCCATTCAAA
This sequence comes from bacterium, assembly GCA_018812885.1. Classification (GTDB taxonomy): domain Bacteria; phylum Fidelibacterota; class Marinisomatia; order Marinisomatales; family JAHJCW01; genus JAHJCW01. The sequence continues at coordinate 1,821 of JAHJCW010000191.1, forward strand.
AGTTTTAAATCAAAAACTTAGTGATTCTATAATATTTGTAGAACACGATCCTATTTATACACTTGGTCAGAATGCTAATAAAAACAATATTTTGCCTAATTATCCAAAAGATGTAGAGATTTATAATATTGACCGCGGTGGGGACGTAACCTATCATGGTCCGGGGCAATTAGTAGGGTACCCAATAATTAATATAAAAAATCTTAATATGAGTATCGGTAAGTATGTTCATACATTAGAAAGGATTTTGATTAATACATTAAAAGAATTCGGTATATCGGCTCAAATACGAGATAAATTAATTGGAGTATGGGTTGGCGATGAAAAGATAGGTGCGATTGGCGTTAGGGTGAAAAATGGTGTTACTATGCATGGATTTGCATTAAACGTGAATACTGATTTATCATATTTCAATGGTATTATTCCTTGCGGAATTGATAATTGTAAAGTGACATCGATGGAACAATTATTGAGTAAGAATATTGAATTAACAC
>JAHJCW010000192.1 GCA_018812885.1 bacterium
AACCGGGTGCAGGAATCATTCATCAAGTGGTTTTAGAAAATTATTCTTTTCCGGGTGGTATGATGATTGGAACCGATTCCCACACAGTGAATGCCGGAGGAATGGGCATGATCGCAATTGGTGTCGGTGGTGCCGATGCAGTCGACGTAATGGCAGGCATGCCTTGGGAATTATGCTGGCCGGGTGTGATTGGCGTTAAATTGACCGGTAAACTAAGTGGATGGACATCCGCCAAAGATATTATTTTAAAATTGGCCGGTATTCTAACAGTCAAGGGTGGAACCGGTAAAATTGTTGAATATTTTGGTGAGGGTACGAAGTCGATTAGTGCTACAGGAAAAGCTACTATAACAAATATGGGAGCAGAAATAGGTGCAACTACATCAATCTTTCCATATGATGAAAAGTTAAGTACTTACTTAAAATACACTGACAGAAGTGAAATAATTGAATTTATTGAGACTAACAAACAACATTTGGTTTCTGATTCTGAAGTAACAATGAATCCGGAAAAATATTATGATCAAGTAATTGAAATTAATTTATCAGAATTAGAGCCACACATAGTGGGACCATTTACCCCTGATCTTGCTCGTCCAATATCACAAATGGCACAAGCTGTAAAAGATAATGACTACATTGATGAAATAAGCGCAGGATTAATAGGGAGTTGCACTAATTCATCTTATGAGGACCTAGAAAGATCTGCACATGTTGCAAGACAAGCATTGGATTTGGGCTTAAGATCAAAATGCGAATTTTTAATTACTCCCGGGTCCGAACAGATTAAATCTACCACTGATAGAGACGGACAACTTAAAACCTTGCAAAAATTAGGTGGAATAATTTTAGCAAATGCTTGTGGTCCGTGTATTGGACAGTGGAATCGTCCGTTGATGATGGATGGTAAAAAAAATTCAATTGTTTCATCATTTAATCGGAATTTTGCTCGCCGGAATGATGGGAATTCGGAAACATATGCATTTATAGCGAGTCCCGAAATCGTGACCGCCCTAGCAATTGCGGGGAGTTTAAGTTTTAATCCGTTAAAAGATACTTTGAAAGACAAGAATGGAAACCACGTTTTACTTAAAGAACCAATCGGCGCTGAGTTACCATCAAAAGGATTTGATAAAGGTGAATTGGGCTTTGAAGCTCCGCAAAAAGATGGCAGCCAAGTTGAAATAAAGGTTAACCCCAATAGTGAAAGGTTGCAATTATTAACTCCATTTAATAAGTGGGATGGCAAGGATTTTGAGGGATTAAGAGTATTAATGAAAGCAAAAGGAAAATGTACGACCGATCATATTTCGCCGGCCGGTCCTTGGCTAAGATTTCGCGGACATTTAGATAATATATCAAATAACATGTTCATTGGTGCAGTGAATGCTTTTACCAAAGAAGTTGGAAAAGGAACCAATGTTGATAATAGTGAGCAGGGAATAGATTATAACATAATCGCGCGCGATTACAAATCTAAGGGAATAAGTTGGATCGCTGTTGGAGATCAAAATTATGGCGAAGGATCGAGTCGTGAACATGCCGCGATGGAACCGAGATTCTTAGGATGCCTGGCCGTTATTACAAAAAGCTTTGCCCGGATTCATGAAACAAATTTAAAAAAACAAGGTGTTTTGCCGCTTACTTTTGTTGATCCTGATGATTACGATTTAATCCAAGAATTCGATGCATTAGCAATTAAAGGAATAAAGGATCTTGCACCCGGTAGTATATTAAAGATTATTGCTAACCATGAAGATGGATCGGTTGATGAATTTGATGTGAAGCATACTTTTTCAAAATTACAGATAGAGTGGTTTAAACATGGTTCAGCACTGAATATGATAGCCGCAAATAATAAATCATGATTTTGAAGATATGTTACAAGTATAGATTGTACTAATTCAAAATCAATAATAAATTTAAACATTAATTAAAAAGGAAATATTATGTCTAACCTTTGGAAAGAAATAAAAGATAATGTTAAAGAATGGAGTACTGCTGCCATTAAAAAAGCTGATGAAGTATCAAAATTAGCAATTGAAAAAACCGGCGATTTTACTAAAATCAGTAAAATTAAATTAGATATTCGCCAGACTCAAAAAGATATTGATAATGTATTCGAAGATTTAGGACGTTATGTCTATTTACAAGTCAAAGAAAAAAATGTAGCCAGTTTCAAAACGAATATCGAATTCGATGATACAATAAAAAAAGTCGATGGTTTTAAAGCGAAAATCAAAACTTTTGAAAAAGAAATCGACAATATTAAAAAAGAAGTTGAGAAAGCTGAAGTAGTTAAAAAACCAAAAGCTTCAATTAAAACTAAAACTCAAACTAAAAAAACAACGAAACCTTCTGCAAAGAAATAGCACTTTTATCCGAAATAAGTATTAAATATTAAAGTAAAGTAGTTGAATATTAATTTCAATTATTTTAATATCGAATGACGTTATTAAGGTCAAATGCCGCAAAAGAAACATAATTTTATATTCCAAGCTGAAAGTGACCGCCGCGTAAAGCAGTGGCATTTTTCATTGGAACGTTTATTAGTCCGAATTGGAGTTCTGGTGGTAATCGCTAGTGCGGCTCTTTATTTTTCGGCAGATTGGCTGACTGGTATTTTATATAATACCAAGCTGACCGAGATGCAGAGAAATTATTCTGATTTATCATCCACTGTCGTCAATTTGCACAATCGAGTTGAAACTCTTAATTCGCAAATGTCACTTATTGAAGAAAAAGATAAAGCAGTACGAACCTATGCTGACCTTCCGGAAATTGATGAAAGTGTTCGTGAGTTAGGTATTGGTGGGTTTGTAGTAAATGAAAATGCTAAAATTGATAATTTGCTTCCTAATTTTACATCAACAATAACTTCTTTAGAGATGGATATTGATGCACTAACACGAAAAGTGAAACTGGAATTATCCAGTTACGAAGATATCTATGATAAAGTTCAGGAAAACTCAGACCGCATAAAATCAATTCCTACAATTCGCCCGGTTAATGGTGGGTATCTGAATGCCGGCTTCGGTTATCGTATCGATCCATTTGATAGAGTAAACCGTTTTCATTATGGGCAAGATATTACCGTTAACAATGGTACACCGATTTATGCTCCTGCTGATGGTGTTGTAAAAATTGTTCGCTATATGGGAGGATTTGGTAAATCAATTATGATTGATCACGGTTTCGGTTACGCTACATTTTATGCTCATTTATCAAAATTCAATATAGAAAGTGGAAAGCGGATTAAACGAGGTGATATTATCGGTTATTCCGGAAATACCGGACGTTCCACCGGTCCGCATTTACACTATGAGGTACATTATTATGGTAAACCTCAAAATCCTCTTGATTACTTTTTTAGTGGTTATATGGATTATTCCGCTAAAAATTGATCAATTAATTTTTAACATAATTAACAATCACGTTGAATAAAAGCTATTACATAGAGACCTACGGGTGTCAAATGAATGTTGCTGATAGCGAATTAATTGCTGGCATTTTGCAGAAAGAAGGATATAAACAGACACCAAATATTGACGAGGCAACTGCGATATTCATTAATACTTGCGCAGTGCGTGATCATGCCGAGGCTAAAGTTCACTCACGGCTTGGTAATTTCAATCGAATTAAAAAAAGTCATCCGGATGTTATAATCGGGATGTTAGGTTGTATGGCGCAAAACTTGAAAGATGAAATTCTTGAGAACAAACCGTATATTGATATTGTACTCGGTCCTGATTCATACAGAAAACTTCCGGTAATATTGAATAATCGATTAAAAGAGCAAAAGCATATTGTCGATACTCAACTGTCTCGATTTGAGGTATATGACGGTTTATTCCCTAGTAGAAAAGAAGGTATAAACGCCTGGGTATCAATAATGCGCGGCTGCGATAAATTCTGTACTTTTTGTATTGTACCATTTACCCGCGGTCGGGAACGCAGTAGAAATCCTAAAAGAATAATTCAAGAAATTGAACGAGCTATAAAAAATGGATTCGTTGGAGTCACTTTATTGGGACAGAATGTAAATTCATATAAATATGATAACATTGCTTTTACTGATTTGCTGAAACAAGTATCTGCTATTCCGGGCTTGCTGCGATTAAGATATACTTCTCCACATCCTAGTGACGTGAATGAAAAATTATTGGAGGTAATGGCTGAATCTAAAAATATTTGTAACTCTATTCATTTTCCTTTACAGGCAGGTTCGGACAGAATATTAAAAAGGATGAACAGGACATATACAAAAAATCACTTTTTAAAATATGCAAAAAAGATACGTGCTATTATTCCGGGAGTTGGTATAAGCACAGATATTATCGTCGGTTTTCCCGGTGAAACCGAAGAGGATTTCCAAGAAACATTAGAGGTAATGGATATTATTAAATTCGATTCAGCATATACATTTAAATATTCAAGTCGACCATATACTAAAGCAATCGAATATGATGAACATATTGCTGAAGCTGTTAAAAAAGACAGATTAGATAGATTAATCAAATTGCAAAGACAACATACATTGTTCCGTAATCTTGAACTGGTTGATCAAGTTGTGGATGTAATGGTAGAGAAAGAGAGTAAAAAATCAAGCGAATATTGGAGCGGAAGAACAGATTCAAATAAATGGGTAATATTCAAAAAAGATACAGGTAATATAAAAGATATCATTCCTGTTAGAATTACTGCTGCGCATGGTGTAACTTTAAAGGGTAAAATAGAAGGAAAATAAAATGAAATTAATTAAAATGTTCGTTCTTATTATTGTATTGTTAGCAATGGTATTCTTTTTAATGCGCAATGATGATCGTGCAACGGTGAACCTGTTATATCAACAATTTACAGATATTACTGTTGCCGTAATTATGTTAGTTTCTTTTGGTGTCGGACTTATAATTGGATTTCTGATGGCGATTGCTTCAATCCTCTCAGCCAAACACGCGGCTAGAGTCTTACGTTCCAAGAACAAGAAATTAGTTGAGGAGCTGAATCGCTTGCGTAATGTAAATATTGATGAGGAAGCATTGTCCGCTGACAATATGCAAGAGGTATAAATGGAACCAATTACTATTAAACTTATTGTAGCAATTGCAGCTATAGCAATTATACTAATATATTGGTTAAAATCTAAAGATACTGTTAGTACCGAAGTATTATATTCTAATGCACTTAGCGCCCTAATTAATGGTAATAATACTGAAGCTATCAAATTATTAAAACAGGTAGTTAATCAAGATTCAGATAACATAGGCGCTTATCTTCATTTGGGCAATTTATTGAGGTTGACAAATCCGCACCAATCGGTCAAGATACACCAATCGCTTACTATACGCCCTAAACTCAGTAAATTGGTTATTAATGAGATACATCATGCTCTTGCGCTAGATTATACCGAAATGTCTAATTATAATAGAGCAAAAATCGAAGCGGATCTGGTGTTAAAATATGATAAAAGCAATTTATGGGCAAATCAGTTTTTATTACAAATAGCTGAAATTCAACACGATTGGGATCGATCTGCCGAGTTGGCGGTAAAGATTCAAAAATTGACCGGTAAAAAAGATATGCGACGATTAGCTATAATACAACTAAATGCAGGTAATGATCAGTTAAAACTTGGAGAAAATAAAAAAGCAATGAAGCGGTTTCAGGAAGCGATTATTCTTGACCCAACTTTTTGTACACCCTATCTGCATATCGGAAATATCTATGAAGATGAAAATAATCTAAAGAAAGCAATAATCAATTGGGAAAAGTATTTGATCAATGAGAACGATGGCGATCCGCAAATTTATAAAAAGGTCAAATCAGCATTATTTGACTTAGGAAGGTTTAATGAAATTGAGCAATTTTATTCAA
>JAHJCW010000193.1 GCA_018812885.1 bacterium
TGACAAAAGAATACCCGTAATAATTACCAGAGCTTTTGCTGTGTTGATATAATTTACAAGCTCTTCAAAACCATTTCCAGCTGCGTATATCTTTATCAAGGATACGGCGACAGCTGCGCCCAGCAGTTCGAAAACAATCGATACCGTTGTGGATGTGGGTAACCCGAAGGTGTTGAAAAGGTCCAAAAGAAGAACATCGGTGAGCATTACCGCGAGAAATATTGTGATGAGCTCTGGCATAAGAAAAAGCTGCGGCTGAAAAATGCCCTTTCTTGCCACTTCCATCATGCCGCTTGAAAAAGTAACCCCTGCAAGCATCCCCAAACTGGCTATAACCATAATCACATTATAGGGGGCGACTCTAGCGCCTACAGCTGAGTTTAAAAAATTCACCGCATCGTTACTGACCCCCACAACCAAATCAAAAACAGCAAGTCCAACAAGTAAAATAATTATGGCAAAATATATTTCCATACTATTTATCCCTAACTATCTATTTCTATTAATAATTCATCAAACTCTTGTTTTGTTCAGACAACCTGAAAAAACAGGCAGGACATAATTTGAGGCCACCTATACACCATTTTATTAATATATTAACTTAATGTTTGAGCCTACTTGTGTGTGCTATTTTGAATTATCACTAATAAAATCAATCGTTTATTTTTATTAAAATTAATAATGAATACCTTAGGTCCTATATAATTAAAATATTTCTTTTTTGAGACAGATATTGATGTCTAAGTCAGCTTACATCTATGATAGCTCAAGGTAATTAAAAATTTTAGAGGTTTTTGTCTCGATGGAATAGGAATTGTACTAAATAGACGTTTTCAACTAATTTTAAAAGATTTATATAAGTGCATACACTAAGTAGAATAAAAAGTAATAAATTTGTCTATCAAATGTGATTGACTCCGCGGAGCTATTTATTTAACAAACCTATTAAATTACAAAAGTATAAAATGGATAAAAAAAATATTTGTGTTGTCGGTGCAGGCAATTGGGGTAAAAACCATATTGCTACTTTAATTCAGTTGGGATGCTTAGGGGGGATTGTTGATACAAATGAAAATCAATTAAATATTTTTAAAGAGAAATATTCATATATTAAAACTTATAATAACGTTAAAGATTCTTTAGAAGATAATTATAATGGTTATGTTGTTGCTACTAATGCCCAAACACATTATGAAATCGCGAGTATTTTACTAGAAAACACTCAACATGTTTTGGTTGAAAAACCCATCACGCTCAATAGTGATGATGCAATTAAATTACATGAACTGGCAATTGACAAAAACGTTAATTTGATGGTTGGCCATGTGTTACTATTTCATCCTGCTTTCCAAAAAATTAAATCATTGCTCGATGATGGTACGTTGGGACAGCTTCAGTATATGTATAGTAACCGTTTGAATCTTGGCACGATTAGAACGGAGGAAAATGTCTTTTGGAGTTTTGCCCCGCACGATATAGCTTTATACCAATATTTCACTAATTCATTTCCTAAAAAAATTACCTCTCGCGGCAGCGATGTTTTACAAGATGGCGTTCACGACACAACAATTACTACTTTTGAATATCCCAATCATGTGATGGGTCATATTTTTGTTAGTTGGCTACATCCATTTAAAGAACACCGCTTTGTTATTGTCGGATCAAAAGGTATGATTAGATTTGAAGATTCTATAGAAGGAAAACCATTAGTATTATATGATAAAAGTATTGATTGGAAAGACGGTAAACCGATTCCTCGTAGCGGATCAACACGTCATATTGAATATGATGATAATATGCCGCTAACTGCAGAATTACAATATTTTATTGACCATTTAAATGGGAATCCAATTACGATTAATAATTCTGAAAGCGCAATTGAAGTAATAAAAATATTAGAACTAGCAACAAAAAGTTTAGTGGAGAATTAATAACTATGACAAAACCATTTTTCGTACACGAATCAAGCTATATTGATGATAATGTTACTATTGGTCAGGGGACCAAAGTGTGGCATTTTTCACATGTTCAAACAGGATCTGTGATAGGAACAAATTGTAGTATTGGTCAAAATGTCAACATTGCCAATAATGTAAAAATCGGGAATAATGTGAAGATCCAAAACAATGTTTCTGTTTATGAAGGAGTTGAGTTAGAAGATTACGTATTCTGCGGTCCATCTATGGTTTTTACTAATATAAAACTACCGAGATCTGAATTCCCCCAAAGAGGTGTCGAATATTATCTTAAAACCTTAGTAAAAAAATCAGCATCGATTGGCGCAAATGCTACAATCGTTTGCGGTGTGACAATTGGTGAATATGCCCTAATTGGATCTGGTGCTGTTGTAACAAAAGATGTCCCCCCCTACACACTTGTCATCGGTAACCCCGCCCGAATTGTTGGTAAAGTGGATAAAAAAGGTAATTTAGTAAGTAGCTAATAAAATAAGCTTATGTTTTCATACATCTTGTAGATACAATTACTAAATTACCTAATGAATAAATTGGCGGTGATGATGTTTAATAAAATATGTTTAGAAATTTTTAATTCCATTTAATGACATTAAAACAAAAAACGATCTCCGGAACAATCTGGAGTTTTATTGATAGTTTTGCTAATCAAGGTATTCAGTTTATTGCGGGTATTATTTTAGCACGTATTTTATCTCCCACAGAATTTGGATTAATAGGTATGTTAGCCATTTTCATTGCATTGTCTCAATCATTCGTTGATAGTGGTTTTACAAATGCATTAATTAGGAAACAGGATTGTACTCAAACAGATTATTCAACCGTTTTTTATTTTAATTTTGTGGTTGGCATTATTTTTTATCTCATACTGTTCTTCTTTGCAGGATCAATAAGTGTGTTCTTTAACGAACCTCAATTAGAACTATTATTACAAGTATTAGGTCTGGGATTAATATTAAACGCACTTGGTATGATACAACGAACTATATTAACTAAGAATATTAATTTTAAACTTCAAACACGAGTTTCAGTTGTTTCTTCAACATTATCCGGTTTAATTGCAATCTCAATGGCTTATAATGGTTTTGGAGTTTGGAGCCTTGTTGCTCTCACTTTAAGCCGATTTGGTTTTACTTCACTATTTTTATGGATGTGGACCAAGTGGAGGCCGAGTTTAATTTTTAATAAAGAATCTTTCAAAGAACTTTTTTCATTTGGCAATAAATTATTGATTAGTGGACTAATAGATACAGCATATAGAAATATTTATTATTTAATAATAGGGAAATATTTCTCTGTAGTTGAATTAGGTTATTATACAAGAGCAGACCAATTTCAAGCTTTGCCCTCTCAGCAATTAACGGGAATTTTTGGAAGGGTTAGCTATCCGATATTATCAACCATACAGGATGATGTGAGAAAATTAAGAACAGCTTATAAGCGAATCATTAAAAGCACCATGTTAATCACATTTGTATTAATGTTAGGAATGGTAGCCATTGCAAAGCCAATGATCATAACATTAATTGGTGAGCAATGGCTACCTTCAGTCATCTATTTGCAATTGCTATGTTTTGTAGGAATGTTTTACCCTTTGCATGCTCTTAATTTAAATATGCTTCAAGTGCAGGGTAGAAGTGATCTTTTTTTGCGCTTAGAAATAATAAAAAAGGTGTTAGCAGTACCTGTAATAATAATTGGTATTTTATACGGGATAAAAATAATGATTTTGGGCATGCTGATTAATACTATAATTGCATATTATATAAACAGTTATTGGTCTGGTAAGTCAATAGGTTATTCTTCGTTTGAACAGGTTAAGGATATTTTCCCATCTTTTCTATTGGCATTTACTGTGGCAGTAATTGTGTATATATTGGGGGACATCATTGATTTATCGAATATCTGGATAATGGCTACTCAAATTATTGCCGGTACCGTTTTAACAATTATTTTAGCTGAAATTTTTAAATTAAATAGTTATTTATACGTAAAAGAAATAGTTTTCAATAACTTAGGAAAATAAAAAAAACAAAATGAGCAATAAAAATAATAAACCTATTTATGTAACATCTCCATCCCTTCCACCCTTGAAAGAGTTTATCACTTATCTTGAACAAATCTGGGAAAGTAAATGGATAACTAATGATGGTAGTTTCCATCAAAAATTTGAAAAAAAACTAGCTGAATTTCTTGGTGTAAAATATATTTCACTTTTTACGAATGGTACCTTAGCTCTTATTACAGCGTTACAAGAATTAAAAATAACCGGAGAAGTTATTACTACTCCCTATAGCTTTGTAGCCTCTACTCACGCTTTATGGTGGAATGGCATTAAACCGGTCTTTGCCGACATTGAACCCGAATATTGTACTATTGACCCTGAAAGAATTGAAGCTGCTATTACAGCTAAAACAACTGCTATTGTTCCGGTACATGTTTATGGAAACCCTTGTAATGTTGAAAAAATACAGGATATTGCTGATAAATACGGGTTAAAAGTAATTTATGATGCTGCACCCGCTTTTGGGGTTGAAAAAAATGGAAATTCTATTTTAAACTATGGTGATCTTTCTGTTCTTAGCTTCCATGCCACCAAGACTTTTAACACTATTGAGGGTGGAGCAGTTATCTGCCTTGATGAAAAAACTAAAAAACGTATCGATTATTTAAAAAACTTTGGTTTCGCCGATGAAACTACCGTAGTTGCTCCCGGCATTAATGCTAAAATGAACGAATTACAGGCAGCTTATGGTTTATTGCAATTAAAAATGTTTGATGAACAAATTGCCAAACGCAAAATTGTTGATGATACTTACCGAGAATCATTAAAAGATGTGGCAGGAATTCGGTTATTACAAATCAATGTGAGAGTTAAACATAATTATTCCTATTTCCCAATATTGGTCGATCAAGAAAAATATGGTTTAAGTCGTGATGATTTATATCAAGAATTAAAAAAACATAATATCTTCGGCAGACGTTATTACTATCCACTGATAAGCAATTTTTCAGCATATAAAGGATTAGATTCAGCCAAATCTGAAAATTTACCGATTGCCAATAGAATTTCTGAACAAGTGATTTGTTTACCAATCTATCCGGATATTGATAAGAATGACATTTTCAGAAGTATTGATGTTATTACTGCTAAAAAATGAAATAATATCATTTAATAATTGGATATGGAAAAAACTAAGTTAATCAACAGGACTATCGGTATGGTAGGAATCATTATTTCTATTATACTTTTAATGAATTATACTAGAATAATAATCTTTCTAACTCAACAAAGTAAAATATATTTAAGTCAAGATCACAATATTGGACCTAAAAGTATATTAATGATAAAAATATTTACAGTAGGATTTATTGTTCTGATTATAACAGTCAGTATAATCTTGCTTCTAACATTAACAAAAATAGTATGCCTAAAGATTCAAGAGTTTTTCCAATTAAATAATCCATTTATTAATAATAATTTTCTTAAAAAGCGGCTCGATATATACATTTTAGTAATTGGAACTTTACTTGTAATTTTTGAAATATTTTGGTTGTTAGCATTTGGAGAAACCTTTGATGAAACTGCGGTTCCCTTAACATTGCCGGAGGGTAAATTGGAAATATTCTATGCTTATGTACTTCTATTTTCAATAATTATTCTAGCATTTTCCATTAAAAGAGCAAGTAGTGTGTCATTTCCATTAAAAATTCGAAGAAAAATACTATTCATGCTTATTGCAATTCTAGGAATATTAATAATGATTTTCGGCGAAGAAATAAGTTGGGGGCAGCAGATTTTTAAATGGGATTCTTTTGGTTTTTTTAAAGAGTATAGTTATCAAAACGAAACCAATCTACATAATATCTTTAATCCTTTTATGAAATATTTATATCCGATAGTTGGATCAGGTTCGTTTATATTTCTATTCTTAATATGGCTATTCCCTAGTAAGAGAAATAATTATTTATTTAATCTGATCTTCCCCCATCCCAGCTTGTTCTTTTTGGTACTAATATTGGCAGTTTCATCCTTTTTAGGGGGTGGTGGAGAGACCTTTGAACAATTGTTAACCTTATTTGCGTTATTATATAGTGTTAGGATATTTCTTTGTTTGAGGTTTCCCAATCTTGATCTACTATCAAGAAAGATTTAATATTTTAACATAGATGACACTAGTAAGAATAATTAAACGGAGAATTTTATGCAGCTTGCAATAATGCAGCCATACTTTTGCCCTTATATCGGTTATTTTCAATTAATTAATTCTGTCGATAAGTTTGTAATCGGTGACAATCTGCAGTATACTAAAAAGGGGTGGTTTAACAGAAATAGAATATTAAATAATGGAAAAGAATTCCCATTCACCATACCAATTAAAAATGATAGTGGTTATATGAATGTAAATCTTAAATATTTATCAGATAAATCACTCGGAGAACGAGTAAAAA
>JAHJCW010000194.1 GCA_018812885.1 bacterium
GATCCCGCCTCTAGCAGTACATCATTTTTCAAATCCACTGAAGCAAAGTACAATTGATCAGGATTTTTAACTGCTGAAATATCTATTTGTTTACCCTTTATCGGCGAGTCAGGATAACCTTCCGGTACAGCGTATTTACAGACAGTTGCCCGGTTGCTAAAAGATACATTGCATTGATCAAGTGTAGTATTAACTATTCCAAAACATATGTCAATAAAGTCACTTTCCAATAACGATAAAACATTCATTGCCTCCGGGTCTCCGAAGCGCGCATTATATTCTATTACCTTGATCCCATCAGCCGTTGCGATAAAACCACCGTAAAGGATACCCTTATAACCGATTCCAAATTCTTTTTTTAATGCTTTTGCAGTTGCGACATTTATCGTTTTTGCAGATTCAACATCACTATTTGTTAGGAAAGGTAAGGTCTTATTAGCATCGTTGTAAGAACCCATTCCGCCGGTATTGGGACCGGAATCATTTTCATAAGCGCGTTTATGATCTTGAACTGGAGGCATGTGGATTAAATGTTCACCGTCACAAAAGCTCATTAACGAGAATTCTTCGCCAATGAGCCTTTCTTCAATAACAAATTTTCCGTTATTTTTAACTATTTGTTCACAATATTCAAGTGCCTCTGTATGAGATTTAATGTGTTCACCGGAGACCTTAACACCCTTGCCGCCCATTAATCCGTCGAATTTCACGACATGATTTTCACCGAGAATATTTAAATATTCTGATACGTTAGTTAGATTGTTGAAAGTATTATATTCGGGACAACCCGGGATGTTATATTTCTGCATTAAATTGCGCGTAAAGCTTTTACTGGTTTCAATTTGTGCCAATTCTTTTGTGGGCCCCACACATTTAATATCTATCTTTTCAAGGGCATCAACAACTCCATTTGCTAGGGGAGCTTCAGGTCCTATAATTGCCATATCTATTGAATGCCTAACAGCAAAATTTGATACAGTATGGGAATCGGTTATTTTGCCGATTTCAAGGATTCCCGAAATTTTTTCAATACCGGGATTTCGGTTTGATGCAAAACAGTATAATTTATTGGATGTCTTTGATTTTTTAATAGAGCGGGCTATAGCATGTTCTCGAGCTCCCGAACCAACAATCAGGATATTCATTGATAATTACGCTCTTTGGTCCGTTGTTTTTCAAGCGCGGTGATTTTATTTTCATCAACATCGCATGTAACATAATTACCATCAAGGCAGGCAGCACAAGGCCGGTAAATTTCATGATCACCCTTTCTTGTCACAGCTTCGATCAGATCATCTAATTCTTGGTACATTAATATATCTACATCCAAATGTTCTCGAATGTCTTCGATGGACATATTCGATGCAATTAATTCAGAACGTGTTGGTATATCAACACCGTAGAAACAAGGATTTATTAATGGCGGACAGGCAGAAACGAAATATACCTTATTAGCTCCAAAGTCACGGACCATTTTAACAATTTCCTGGCTTGTATTCCCACGTACGATACTGTCATCGACGATCATTACATCTTTGTTTTTTATTTCAAATGAAAGTGGAACAAGTTTATGCCTTATAGATTTTTTCCGTTTTTCTTGTCCGGGCATTATAAACGTGCGACCAATAAAAGGATTTTTATATAAACCCTCAGAATAGCGGATACCTAATTCATTCGCCATCGCTAAAGCGGCATTATTAGACGTAGCAGGAGCAGGTATAATTATGTCTGGGGTTATCTCTGGAAATTTTTTCTTCCAAGCCCGGGCGAGGTTTTGACCCATTCTAAGACGCGATCTATAAACGCTTACATCGTCGAGAATTGCATCTGGTCGAGCAAAATATACATACTCAAATATACACGGAGTGAATTTCTTAGAAGATAAAATTTTCGATTGATATTGTCCGTCTTCGGTTACATAGATTACTTCTCCTTGGGCAACATCGGATTTTGATTCAAAACCTAAAGAATAAAATACGGAAGGTTCACTGGCAAATATATAGTCA
>JAHJCW010000195.1 GCA_018812885.1 bacterium
ACGATTAAATATAGTATATCATCTGATGCATTAGCTCACATAGCGATTTATGATATCACCGGAAAATTTATTACAACACTTGTTAACCAAGTACAACCAGCCGGATGGCATGAAATACAATGGAATGGCACATATCAAAACGGGAAAGATGTACCGGGTGGAATATATTTAAGTCGAGTTACTGTTGGAAATGAGGTTAAAACAAATAAGCTGATACTTTTAAAGTAATCGTCTAATATTTAATTCAAATTCAAAATGCCATTGCATTATGCGGTGGCATTTTTTTAGTTTTTTGGTTTTTTAGAGGATAATTTCCAACTAGCTGACTGTAATTTAGAATGTTCTTCTTCTGACAAACTTTCCCAGCCACAAATATTGGCTTTATCTAACAACATATCTACTTCTTGTTTTAGCTCCATTTTCTTCTGCTTGTCTTTTTCTTTTTGCAGGCTCTTCAATTCTACAATCTTCTTACGAAAATTAAATGTTATGTTCCGCCAATGATCGCTAAAGCGCAGATACAAATAACCAATTAACATTCCTGATAGATGTGTTAAGTGGCTAATATTTGAACCGGTTCCCATCGTAGAAAAGAATGCAATTGCACCTATGAACAATACAAACCACTTAACTTTTACGGGAAATAGAAAATAGATATATACAGTACGGTTTGGAAACATTAGTCCGTATGCCATCAATATTCCATAAACTGCGCCACTTGCTCCAATTAAAATTGAACTGGAACCACCAATATTAAAAAGTAACCATATTAAACCTGCCCCAACACCTGTTACAAAATAATATTTAAGAAATTCTTTTTTACCCCAAATAGATTCCAGTTCTGAGCCAAACATCCACAAAACGAACATATTTATTACAACATGCCATACGCCACCGTGCATGAACATATATGTGATAGGTTGCCATATCAACGGCCAAATTGTTTGCGTCGATAACCCAAAAATCTCTACCATCTTTTCCTGCGATCCGGTAATTATCTGCAAAAGATACATACCAACATTAATTAGGATAAGTACCTTGATAGCATCGGTAAATGTTCTTGGGTTCCATGTGAATTGCGTTTGTTGGGACTGAAACTGATATCGCATACTAACTTTCGTACTTAAGTGTCTTTACTCGGAACCAATTTTTAATATTGAACAAGAATGTCGGTTTACTTGGAGAACATTCAGGAACAAGCAATTGTGGCATTTTATAAATTTTAACTTTAAGGCCTTTTTCTTTTTGTAAATTATAGGCAGCATTTACAAAAAAGTCCCGTGGAACAACTCCTTTTACTTTTTTAAAACCGTATTTCCTCAATCCATTTCTTACTATAGACGTGCAACTCCTTTTAATAACATGAAAATCAGGATAATTTTCCGGTTCTTCTGGTTTGGGTGGTGTATTGTGAATTATATCAAGTTCTTCTTTTAAAATTTTAAATAATTTATCAGTGTCAATTCCTTCGACATGTAAAACATGGATTCCCCGCATAAAATTTCTACCGAATTTGTCAAAATAGGATTTGCCATTAACTGATATTTCTTGTTTACCGGTATTTGGTGACGGTGCAAATTCACCCAAGGCGGGGCGATAAAAATATTCTTCTTTTGTCAAAATTTCGTTTTCATTAATCTTTTTGGCAAAATTGAAAATCTTTCCGTTCACGTTAATTGCCAAATGCCCCAAAGTTGAATCAAAGTATTTTACAAGTCGTTCGTTATAATAAATATGAATGAATGGTTTATTGGGTATTGGTTCTTCCGGCCACATAATAATGATTGGCATACCGTCTTCGTAATCAAGTTGGGTCAATCTTCTAGCATTTACTGCAGTATTTGCCCAGTGTTTTATATAGCCATCCCAGATCTTCTCATTTTCGAAGATTTTTCCTCCACTAGCCGTTTCTAAATATGTGACTTTCCCTTTGGCTCTTAAAGTCCCGATATATATTGTATGGTCTATCATATTATTTGTTTTAATACTGAAAATGATTTCAAACCATTCATTCCTTCAAAATGATAATTGAAAAATGCTGTTAAATATTCGCTAATTGCTTTGCGATCTTTACTAGTAACGGTTATGTTAGTTATTGAATCAATTGTATTATTACTTAAGTCTTCCAAAATATTTTGGCTATTAGGACCTGCAAAGGGATTTGGAAATTTTATGTGACCATTATCTAATTGATGAAAGTCCGGTTTAAAACCTAATATTATCAATAATTTAATTTGATAGTACCAAAAAATTAGATTTAATCTTAATTCTGATGAATCAAATGCCTTTAATACTGAAATCAACTCGTCAAAAAGTTCCGGGTGTGGATCATTTTCGGTATTCGTTTTTTCAGTCAATTCAATAACAGCTAAACCGTGTGCAATTTTCTTTAATTCCTGATTTAGACCAGACCAAATTTCAACAAATGAAGCTTTGGACAATGACTGTAAGCTGCGTGTTGGACGATAGTAATAAACAATATCCAAATAATTCATAGATTGAAAATAGGCT
>JAHJCW010000196.1 GCA_018812885.1 bacterium
ATATTTTATTTGTAAGAGGTACGGTTGATAATTTTTTACGCATGAAGGATCTTGAGAAAGTTAATCTACTAACTGATGAAAAATTAACTGAAAAAGAATTAGTACAAGAAGATAATATTTTAGTGGAATGTTTATTGACTGATAAATCAGACCTTACAGGTAGAAGTTTAATGCAAATTAATTTCCGTCGAAGGTTTGGTGCTTTTGTACTTGCTATAAGACGCGAGGGAGAGATCTTACGTAAAAAGATTGCTCATATAACTTTGAGAACATTTGATACATTATTAATTTATGGTTCACGGCAGAATATCAACAGAATCTCCGAATCAAATGGATTTATCGTATTAGATGAAATTGATACTCAGTTGAAAAAACACAGGTTGTGGTGGTTGGGAATAGTTGTAATTCTCACGGTAATGGGTTTATCGGCGTTGGGAGTTTTATCAATTCTAAGTGGAACTCTAATTGGTGTTACAATTTTATTAATATTTCGAGTTTTAGCGCCGAATGAGGCATATAATTCAATTCACTGGCAAGTTATTATTTTTATTGCCGCATTAATTCCATTAGGACAGGTAATACAAACTAGCGGAACAGCCGCTTGGATAGGTAATTCTATCTATATTTTAGCTGATTTCTTCCCCGATTCTTATAAGCCATTAGCGTTGCTAAGTTTGATTTATTTAATTACTATTATGTTGACTGAAGTTTCATCCAACGCCGCTACTGCTATATTAATGACGCCGATTGCATTTGTGGTCTCTGCAAAGATTGGATTAGATCCCAGACCATTTATCTTTGCTATTTGTTTTGCTGCTTCCGCTTCATTTATAACGCCAATCGGTTATCAAACAAATTTAATGGTATATGGTCCGGGCGGATATAAATTCACTGACTATATGAAAGTTGGTTTTCCGTTAGCTATCATCTTTTGGATTTTAGCCACTTTATTAATTCCAATATTTTGGCCGTTTCAAGCTGTTGGGTAATATTGCATATGATTGTACTGTAACTTTTGTAACTCTATTCCATCAAAAAGGCAAACATAATAAAGATAGGATTTAAAAATGAGTGATAACAAAAATTTAAATACATTTACAGACGCCAATTGGGGTGTTGAGGTTGGTAAAAGTTCACAGTTAACAATAGTAGATGTTTGGGCACCATGGTGTGGTCCGTGTCGAATTATTGGTCCGGTAGTTGAAGAAATTGCTGATGATTATGCAGGTAAAATAAAGGTTGGAAAATTAAATGCTGACGAAAATGCAATGGCTCATAAATTAGGCGTTTCGGGAATACCAACTATATTATTCATGAGAGACGGAAAAGAAATAGATAGAGTAGTTGGTGCAGTTCCTAAGCAAATGTTAGTTGAAAAAATTGAATCTCACATTGCAGGTCAAGCACAGGCATAATTATTAACTGAAATTCTAGTAAATTGACAAAAATAGAATCAGAAAGCACACTTATTTTCAGTGCACAAAAGGGAGATAAAAAATCAGTCTCTCTTTTGGTCAATAAATACTCTTCAAGGATATATGCTGTGGCATTCAGATTAATGCAAAATGAAGAGGACGCGGAAGATGTATTGCAGGAAACATTTATAATAATGTTAAATAAACTCGATACGTTTGAGGGCAAATCATCATTATATACGTGGCTGTATCGCGTTGCGACAAATGTTGCATTGGGGAAATTACGGAAGAAAAAGAATATTAATGATTCCATGTCATTCGACAAAATAGAATTTGAAAATATATCATCGTTGGAATTGGCTGATTGGCCGGATCATTTAGAGGAAAAATTTGATACTGAAGAATTTCACAAGTGTTTACAAAGAGCAATGGATGAATTGCCCGATCATTATCGTGCAGTATTTATATTGCGTGATTTAGAAGGTCATTCAACAAGAAATACTTCTAAAATATTAGAGATTAGTGAAGCGAATGTAAAGGTACGGTTAATGCGAGCAAGATTATATTTACGTGATCAACTAGTATATCATTTAAAATGTGTTAATAGAGGTGATTATGGTGGATAATAAAAAAAGATTATCTGAAATCTTAACTAATAAATTGAGTGAAGATATTGACAACAATATGGTCCAAGAGTTAGCAGATTATATAAAAAAATGCGAAGATTGTAAAATGGATATTGATACTATTCAGCAAACTATTAAATTGGCAAGGACAGGTGATTTTGAAGTATTAATACCTCAAGGAGTTTCAAAACGATTATTTGAAGTATTGGGCTTGGACCAAGAATGATTGACGGTAACATATATATTGAATATTTAGTGCGTGATTATCCCGAAGTAATAGGACCCTTATCTGAATTAGGGATTATATGTATTGCATGCGGTGAACCGATTTGGGGAACGTTAGAAGAACTAGTGAATAAGAAAGAATTAAATAATCTTGATGAAATACTTGACCAACTCAATAAAATAATTGATAATAATGAAAATACGCAGCATGCTTAATAAAACTTTTCTAAAGAAAATCAGTCTTGGGATAACATTAGGAGGCTTCGCAGGATTTGCATATTATTATTTTATTGGATGTAAAAGCGGTACATGTGCTATAACAAGTAGTCCTGTCAATAGTACTTTGTACGGTGTGCTGTTAGGGGCCTTATAGACATTTCCAAGCAAGAAAAAGGAAAAAGTATAATCAATGAGTGACGCACTAACAATTATAATCATTTTTGCTGCTTGGTTATTTATAACAAAAGTTTTATTTCCCAAAATGGGAATTCCTACCTGAGGTACACCTTATAATTCTCAGTGTGAGGAAAATAAAGAGGAGAAAGAATAATGCCGATGTATGACTATCGCTGTAAAAATTGCGATGAAGTTTTTGAAGAATTAGTGTATTCTAGTATGGTACCGGACGAAGAAATAAAATGTCCTAATTGTGGCCAAAATAATTCTGAACGGTTACTGTCGGCTCCAATGATTTCTACCGGCGGGTCTAATAGTGGGTATTCTTCAAATACAAGTAGAGGTTGTGGCTCCTCGGGATTTTCCTGAGCATAGAATAGTTCTACGGTCGTAGAAACATTTAACTTATAAATTAGACACAGATTATCTGTAAATATCCGCTTTTATGAAACCCACTAAATCCAAAGGTTCACGTCTAAATACATTTTCCGAAAAGCCTAAAAAAGCCTTATGGACCTTAGCCGTACCAATCTTAGTCGGTATGGCAATTCAAACAATTTACACTGTTGTCGATATGATTTACATCGGCCGATTGGGAGGTGTATCAATTGCTGCTGTCGCGTTTAATATGCCACTCTTATTTTTTGTCATGGGTTTAAGTATGGGATTAGGATCGGGCGCGACTGCTTCCATTGCACGGTTTATTGGTGCAAGAAATAAAATTAATGCAGATAATAGTGCGGAACACGCTTTATTAATGGCATCAATAATTAGTGTAATTATGGTTATTGTTGGTTTATTATTTGGAAAGCAGATGTTAGCAATACTTGGCGCGACTCCTGTGCTACTTAAAATAGCTTGGTCATATCTTAGAATTATAAATATCGGATTGTTTTTCATGGTTTTTTCAGGTTTCTTCCGATCAATATTGTCGGGTGAAGGGGATATGAAAACCCCTATGATTATTTCAGGCATTGGTACAGTGTTAAATATTATCTTAGATCCAATCTTTATTTTTGTGTTCGGCTTTGGAGTGCCCGGAGCAGCAATTGCCACTGTTATAAG
>JAHJCW010000197.1 GCA_018812885.1 bacterium
AAGGAGGCACGAAAAAACATTAATCCTTTGATCTTTTCATTTAGTATGGCTGCCAAAAGCAGAGCAATCCCTACTTGAATAGGAATATGAATGGAAAGAAACCAAAGTGTATTAAGTATAGATTTCCAAAAGAGGGGATCATTGAATAAAAGTTTGAAATTCGCCAAGCCGATAAAATGCATCGGACCAACAATGTTCCAACGATGAAACATTAAAGTAAAAGAAAAAATAATTGGAAAAGCAGTAAATACGCAAAAGAAAATAATGTATGGAGAAGTCAACAACCAACCCGTTTTACTTGGATTATTAAGTGTCATTTAATATTTCTCTCTTAATAATATGTTGTCGCAGCGTTTTGCTGCATCTTCTATACCCTGCTTCGGTTCTTTTGTAGCATGAACGCATGTTGCATCGAATTCTTGTGAGATAATATCAAACATTTCTTGAAGCGTCTCCGTATGGTCAAAACCAACGATATTTGGGATCAGATCGGCAAAAAATGTATATTGCGGAGAAGTTTGAAAATAGTCATCATACAAACTATCATCTAATAAATTTTTACGGATAGGAAATTGATTAGTAATCTCTAAAAGATGTTTATCACTATTCCGACTTACTAGAAATTTAACAAATTTCCAAGCTATTTCAGGGTGTTTAGCAGTTTTAAAAATTCCAATACTCTTGGGATCACCGAAGGTATAATTATCTCCGGAATAATCATCTGGAACAGGGATTGGCATAAACCCATATTCAAAACCTTCCGGTTTATATTTTTCAATCTGCGCGATATTCCAAGGACCGCTTATGTGAAGCGCCACTTTTCCTTGCACAAATACATCACCTTGAAAAATGGCATTCGGGAAATACCCTCTTTTAAACCCCTTTTGAAAGAAATCAAAAACTGCATACCCCGATTCGGTATTAAAAGTTACACTTTCACCTCTCATTAATGATTGTCCTTCTGAAGCAGCAATAAAGAAGGTATAGAAATCAAAAAAACGATGCCACCATTCTACATTATGATCAACATACATCACCCAGCGATCATAATCCCCGTCTCCATCAAGATCAATTGTTAATTTTTCTGCTGCTTGAAAAAAATCAGAATAAGTTTTCAGCGGTGCTTTAATTCCATATTCCTCAAAATACTTTTTATTATAATACAATACTATCGGATTAGATTTCCACGGAATTTGGTAATAACCGCCATTTGGAGAACGAAATTGGTCATGCAATGTTGCAGGAATCCTGGAAACTAACAAACTATCAAAATCAGGAAAAGTGTCCAACCGTACTATAATGTTTGCATCCACGTATTGCTGTATTACACCGGGCCATAGATTAGAATATATGTCTGGAGTAGTGTTACTAACAATTGCAGCTAATAACACTTCCTCACTTGAACGACCTTCTAAAATCGGCTGATAACTAACCTTGTATTGAGGATATTTTGTATTCCATTCAGAGACTACTTGTTTGGCATGCTCAATCTCATGCGGATTATTAGACGACCAGAAAGTTAATAAATTATCATCGGATTCTTTACTATGAGAATTACATCCAAAAATAACTAAAATAAATAGTATAGTTGAAATATTCCTACAAATACTAATAAAAGTACTAGTATTTCTTTTATGCATAAAAAACATACTTTTATGATAAAGTAAATATGATTTTAGAGAATTAAACCCATTGTAAAGGCTTGCAATATTCCAAGATTACCGTGATCACGGAATCCATAATCTATCAGAATAGAACCAAATACCATCGGTATTTTTAGACCAGCGCCAACACTAATCCCTTCAATTGAATCTTTTTGAAGCAAGCTGCTCCATCCACAGCGAAGATATATTAGATTTCTGAGTAATGCTTCTATTCCAACATCAATGGTTTCGTGATTATTACTTGGATGAAGTACATCTATCTCAGATTGAAGATGTATAAAATCGTTCTGGATAATATTGGCAGCGATCCCAAATCGAAAGTTAAGAGGTAGAGACCATTTATCAGTAGAATAATCAGCAGGTATCTTTTCATTATTGCCTTCTGCTAATGGATCAGGATCATGGAAAATGCTTCGATCTCTACCTGTCATTTGCATATCTGTTCCATAGTTTGTAATAACAGCAATGATTGAAAGGCCATTGAGGATATCAGTTTTGTAGATAGTTCCCATATCAACTGCAAATCCTTTTGCGGTAGAGTGCCATATTCTCTCTTGTAAATATTTTATATTAAATCCAATCGAAAAACGATCAGTTAATGATGTTGCGACAGTTAAGGCAACTAATAGATCACCGGCATCAAAATATTCTCCGGTTCCATATTGCTCAACTTCTGTTCTAACCGGCATATCATCCATAGACCATGTTGTAATAAATCCTCCAACTGTAATTCGTCTTACTGGAAAAACAACTGCAATATGTTGCAAATCTGTGTTGATTAACCAGGGAATATAGGAAGCTGATATAAGTGAAGATGGAGTATTGGCAATGGCTGCTGGATTCCAATGAATAACTGAAGCATCAAAACCAAAACCACTTATTGCATTTCCCATCGCTAAGCCTCGTGCATTCACCGGCATATCCATAATTGCACCGGCAGTTGTACCCACTTTAGATACATTATTAACAAAGTTCTGAGCAAAAGCACCAGATGTTCCCATTATCCCAACTAAAATAATGGGAGTCAGCTTATTTAATGATAGCAAATTTACCAACTGATTCTTTTCCATAAGCTTCTACCACATAAAAATATATACCATAAGCAATATTCATACCGTCTTTACTCACTAAATCCCAAGATTCTTGACCATCACCTTTAGCTCCAGCATGCTCTACGGTCTTAACTAATTTCCCGGATTTTGTATAAATTGATATTTTACATTGCTCAGGTAAGTTCATAAAATAAATCCTACGTTCACCACGACCTGATTTGTACACATTAGAAGGTTCAAATATATTTGTCGCAACATAAGGATTAGGCACAACAAAAATTGAATCCATCTGCTTTTTAGCAGATTCTTCATCGATTGTTGCACCTATAACTGTAAAAGTAAATTTTTCCTCATTTCTAAAGGGTTTAGTACACTTTAATTGAATAGCGTCACCTGCTGAAGGCAAAATTGGAGAAACCCCAGCCTCCTCTGGCTCAAAAAGTCGAATTGCCCAAGCTACATTAAAATTGAATAAATTTGGATCAGGATCAACACCAACTTCAATACCTGCAAGGATAATTATTGGTTCGTTTGGTTGCCATAAGTGATCATATGCTGTTTCACCAGATTGCAAACGCTCAACAATTCCGAATTTTGCATAACGCTGTTCGGTTAGATTCCAGATTGAAAATGGCACGGGAATAGCGGGACGAGCATACGGGCCACCCAAAAATGCATTAAGTTTAGTTGAAGTATCAACAATTGAATTTTCAAATTCAATAAGATAATCTGCCGGATAGGGATTTTTTCGTCCTCCAAATTCTGACCAAAGATCATCTCCACGTATAAGAGGTTTAACTGTTACATCATAATTTGAATTATTTAGTGATAGCCATCCGGATAGTGAATCAATCACCTCCACTGAACTATGATTATACACAATAACACCCAAACCTTCTTTTAGCGGCATTTCCTGCTCGTATCTAGTTATCATAGTTGTGTCAATTAAAATAGTATTCGTAGTGACATTGTGTAAAATAACTGAAGGTGTAGGATCATTTCCATAAAGAGAATCACTTACAATTTCTACTTCATACTCATGATTATTCAATAATGAATCTTCATAAATAACCATAATATCAATTGTTCCGGTAGAAGGACCCGTAAAACTACGCCACGTTTTAGCTAAATTGTCTACTGAACCTGAAATATATCCGGCAGCAGTACTTCGTGGAGTAGCAATAGAAGTATTAATATCCGTTTCGACATTACCGGAAATATCCATCTTAATTACAGTTGTACATTCACTAGGCGCAAGTCCTCGTGTATTACCTTTTTCATCAACATATATGTTGCCAGATACGTCTTTACCTATATTACCATGGTCGTATGATGCAATTGCATAGTAATAAGTCTGCCCATTAATAACATCTGTATCTATATAGTAATGCCTTAATCCTGTATCATTACCCAAGTCAAATTTAGTTCCCAGTATATCGACGGGATGTAAACCCCAAATTTCATTTTTTAAATCATACTGCACTAGGGGTTTTTTGAATGTTTTTTCTCCATAAGTGTTTGTAATAATTCGGTTCTCATTAAAAAATGGTTCTGTACTTCTATATATCTTGTAACCTTCAAAATCATACTCTTTCAAAAACGGGTCAAACGATGATTCCGCTCGATCATCCCATGAAAGAACTACATAACCATCGTTAGCTACACTATTAAGATTTGGCTTTAAAGGAGGTTGAGCAAAACGGTAGTCAGCGTTGTATATTTGTTGAACAGTTTCTTTTTTTCTGGCAAGCGAAGACATTTTTATTTCATTTGAGGCAGGAGCATCAGGAAAATCTTTCTCTGCAAAAACCAATGCCATGGAAAATCTTTCAGTTTGTCCGGCAAGCATCGGAAACGGACCTGACGTAAAGAACATACCAAGATTTCTACCACCTTCTAAATAAACAGAACCAAGAGGC
>JAHJCW010000016.1 GCA_018812885.1 bacterium
AGTAATATTAAAAGACAGCAGCGCAACAGACATTCAATTAGAAAGTAG
The DNA here is from genome assembly GCA_018812885.1 of bacterium. Lineage (GTDB taxonomy): Bacteria > Fidelibacterota > Marinisomatia > Marinisomatales > JAHJCW01 > JAHJCW01. Next base: position 49 of record JAHJCW010000016.1, read on the forward strand.
TTCTGTTGACGGTATTATAACTTCTCCTCCTTATTCGTTTGCAATTGATTATGTCAAAAATGATCAGGCTCAATTAGAATATCTTGGATATAATGTACAAGAATTAAAGTCGCAAATGATTGGTTTAAAGGGGAAGAATAGAGATGAAAGGCTGTCTATTTACTTTGAGACAATGGCAGAAGTGTGTAAAGAGATTTATCGAGTATTGAAAAAGGGTAAAATATTCGTTATGATTATTGGTTCAAATACTAATCAAACTGGTGGAATTCGTTTGGAAAAAACCGTTATTGATAATTGTGAAAATGTTGGGTTATCATTGGTAAAGAGTATTCTTAAACCAATAAAAGGAATGCGAAATACAATGAAAGATGAATATGTTCTGTTTTTTAAAAAAATTCTTGAAAGGTACATGATGAGTTCAAATAGAAAAAAACTTCAAACAGTTATAGACAAAAACACATTTTATTTCTTTAACGCTGAATTCGAAGAAAAATATGAAGGATATATCAGTTCTCTGAAAGAAACTTTACTGGTCTTGAAGAACGATATTGAAATTAATGGCTTAAGAAAGGAATCGTTTGAAAAATTAATCAATGAAAAACAAAATGGACTTCGTGCTCTATTATCATTAACTGGTTTTTCTAATGAATTTCTAAAAAGGATTACTACAATAATTAGAGTTGTAGACGATGGTGAGTTAAATAAATTGGTAAATAAATCGGACTGGTTTGATCCAAGAGAAATAACTGATGAAGGTGTGAAGGAGTGGTCAGATAACAAAATTCAAAAAATGATTTCTAATAATATTTATTTTAGGAGAGGAATAGTAAATCTATTTTTTGAAGGTGCTACAATTCCATTTTTATGCAAGACAATTCCATTGTTTGAATTAAAAAAATTAAGTATTTCAAAATTAAGATTTGAAATCCCAGAGATGATTGACACTTTAATTAGATACAAAGAAAAGGGTTCATATTCAGGTAAAAAAGAGAATAATCCTGAAATACTAATAGAAAAAATTCTAGATGGATTTGGAATCCCTTATGAAAAAGGGGATTTGTCAGAACTGATTGAAAATGCCCCAGAAACAAAACGGACAATGGATTTTATCATTCCAAACAAAAAAGCCCCATTAATAATTGCAGAATGTTCTTTTCTTGCTACAACATCATCGGGTCAGGGTGATAAGTCTAAAACTGAAATTTCAGTAGATTCATTAATCAAAAAACATTACCCGAAAGCAAAATTCATTGGTTTTGTTGATGGTGTTGGTTGGTATGTTCGTAAAGGCGATTTGAAAAGAATGGTTTCCGCATATAGTGAGGTTTTTACATTTCACGAAGATGAATTGAATAGGTTTAAGAACTTTCTAATGGAAGTATTTGAAAAATAGATGAAATTCGAAAATGAAGTAATACAAGGTGATTGTTTGAAATTATTCAGGAATATTCCTGATGATTCTGTTGATGTTACTTTTGCTGACCCACCCTTTAACCTTAAGAAAAAATATAATAATTATAGTGACACAAAAAAGTTTCAAGACTATTTAGTTTGGTGTAAACAGTGGATTAGCGAAATGGTACGGGTTACGAAACCTACCGGTTCTATTTTTATTCACAACATTCCTAAATGGCTTACTTTTTATGCCACCTATTTAAATGAAATTGCCGCTTTTAAACACTGGATTTCCTGGGATGCGCCAACCGCACCAATGGGAAAATCACTTCAGCCATCTCATTATGGTATTTTGTATTATGCGAAAAATGTAAAACAAAACAAATATAATGAAATCCGTTATCCCCATAAACGCTGTAGAAAATGCGGCTATTTGCTAAAGGACTACGGTGGAAAAAAAGCGAGTTTGCACCCTTTTGGTCCACTTGTTTCTGATGTTTGGACTGATATTCATAGAATTAAGCATAATAAATATAGAGATCATCATCCTTGTCAATTACCAATCCATCTATTAGAAAGAATAATTTTAATGTCAACTGATGAAGGTGATATTGTATTAGATCCATTTTTGGGAACGGGAACGACAGCAATTGCAGCAAAAAGATTGGGTCGTAATTATATTGGTTTTGAATTAGATGAAAATTACATTGTGATTAGCCAGGATAAAATAACAATAGAAAAGTCAAATTCGAAGATCGGCAATATCTGGGTAAGTTTTTTCTCAAACTATTTAGCTACGATTCGTAATACGGATTGGGAAGAACTATCGAACCATTTTCTTTTACCACCAAACAATAAGGCTATTGATAGATCAAAAATTGACTTCAAAGAAAGGAAGAAAGTTTTAAAACAATTTGAATTTATAATTAATGGGAATGGATCTAAGAAAAAATCGAGAGATCAAATTAATGTTGAACTTAAGTTTTGCGATTGTTAACATTTTGTATTTTTGTACGTTTTAACATCTATTACAATGGACAGTAAACGTTGTATGTTGAGTTTTTAGTTATCACACATCACACTTCAAACTATATCCCTTAATTTCTTATTCATAAACCCCACGACACCACACAGCGCGGCGCCAATTCCGATGAATAAAAATATGATTTTTATATCGAAATAATTTGCTGCAATGCCAACTACTGCTGCGGATAATGCCGTAACTCCAATTACTGATAAATGTACTAATGAAAATAATCTACCATGATACTCATTTGGTGAATGTTTTTGTATGATTGCTGTGCGTGAAATGGTGATCATCGGAATTCCAAGGGCGTGTATCACAATAAATATAAAAACATAGTTTACCGACCCGGCAAAGTACATCAATGTATAGGTAACGCCGTCAAGTATCATGCCGATTAATAATAATTTACCGATATTAATACGATTACCGATACGGTATACAAAAATGGAGCCTATCAGCATTCCAAATGCCAAGCCGGCTTCTACAAAGGCATATTGGCTGGCTGTTCCGCCGAGCGCATCTTTTACAAGAATAAGCATCCCAATGAATGCCGGACCCATTATAAAGAAATTATTAATTATTGTAAGGATAAAAAGTAGTCCAAGCGGTTTGTTATCTTTTGCGTATTGAATTCCACTGAATATTTCTCGGATTGAGTTAGGCTGTTTTACAGGCAACCTAATTTTTGGAGGCAGAACAATAAAAAGTAGAATAATTATAGCAATTAGAAATGAAGCACTATCAATTACAAATAAATATGGTATAGACACGATACTTAAAATCAATCCTGCAGCCAGGGGGCCGATTAAATATGCCAATTGACTTGATGTTGCTAAAATAGAGTTGACTCTGACTAAATGATCTTTGGATGTGATCATTGGAACTAAAGCATTTAGTGCCGGTGGGAAGAATGTGCTAAAACTTGCTCTTATGAAAGCCAATATTCCGATTAGCAGCATATTTTCATAACCGAAATACAAAATTATTGGTATTATA
>JAHJCW010000198.1 GCA_018812885.1 bacterium
ACTATTAGAAATAACAAATGAGATCAGTGATGATAGAATTACATTATCAGTTAATCAACAACATAAAATTGAATTAAAAACTGATAATGGTGTTTATGATTTAATGGGAAAAGCTCCGGAAGAATTTCCAGCATTACCACAAACAGACGGTAAAAAGAATTTGGGAATTAGTCTTGAAACGATGAAATCGGTTATCGAAATGACAAGTTTCGCAGTAAGCCGCGATGAAATGAAACCGGCGTTAACCGGCGTTTTTCTTCGTGTTAATGAAAGTCAACTTACCGCAGTTGCAACTGATGGACACCGTCTTGTGCAATATATCGTTAAAGATTACAAAGCTGATGAGTTTACAGGCGATGTTATAATACCTAGAAAATTTTTAGGTTTATTCAATACTTTTACGGCAGATGCAGTAAAAATGTTGGTAAGCGATAATCACTTAATTGCATCGTTTGGCGATGATACGGTTTATACCAGAGTCATTGATGAACGTTTTCCTGACTATGAAAGTGTTATACCTGTTGATAATGATAAAGTATTAGCTATTAATCGTAATGATTTATTAGGAGCAGTGCGAAGAGTTTCTATCTTTTCAAATAAGGCCACGCATCAAATTGCTCTGCATTTAGATGAAGAAAAAGTACGCATGACAACTGAAGATCCTGAAAAAGCTTCTCGCGGGCAGGAAGATTTATCTGGGGCACAATATACAGGCGAACCTTTATTGATTGGTTATAATGCATCATATCTGCGTGATATAATAACTCATGTTCAAGATGAAAATATAATCGTTAAATTTAAAACACCGATAAGTGCCACTCTATTTTATCCTGAAAAATCAAATGCTAACATAGATTTGACAATGTTATTAATGCCTATTAGGTTGAACGACTAGGTATTTCGGCTATTTTTAAATATTAGTTTATTTTATGCCAATTAAGGAAATTGGATTGGTTTCTTTTCGCAATCATGATACTATAAATTTGGAATTTTGTCCCAATATTAATGTTATTTGGGGCAAGAATGGTTCTGGTAAAACCACCATCTTAGAAGCAATACATTCCTTATCAATTGGTAGGAGTTTTCGGACAAATCGAAAAAAAGAATTATTAAAAGACGATATGGAATATTTTAGCGTAACAGGAAAATTTCAAACAGCAGATAAAGTTCAAGAAATTCAAATAAACCAAACCAAAGATGGTGCAAGAAGAATTTTAATAGACGGAAATAAACTTGAAAGTGTAAAAGAATTGATAGGATTAAACCCTGTTGTGCTATTATCTCCGGAAGAACAAATTATTACAAAAGGAACACCTCAGGACCAAAGAAATTATTTTAATAAATTATTCTCGATTGTTTCAAATCAATATTTTACAATTCTTTCTGATTATAATCGAATTCTAAAGCAACGTAACAAATTATTAGATGATTTTAACATAATAAACGAAGCACAAACAGAATTGGAGATTTGGAATGAAAGAATATCAGAAATTGGTCAAAAGTTGTGGAAGAAAAGAATAGACTTTTTCAAGAAGTACGGTCTTGAATTAAAAAATACGGTAAAAGATTTTGAGGATTCAGGTTTCACTTTTTCATGTGAACTGGTAACAAAAATAATAAAGAGTGAAAAAGAGTATATAGAGATATTGGAAAAAAGACAAAACAAGGATATTTACTTAGGGCGAACAACCTTCGGGCCACATACTGATAAAATTAATTTCATATTTAACAAAAAAAACATTAAGCAATATGGATCGCAGGGTGAACACAAACTTGCGTTGTTGTTAATAAAATTAGCAGAAGTTAAGCTAATCAGAAAAGTAACCCAAAAAGATCCAATAATACTTTTAGATGATTTATTTGCAAAACTAGATGACTCGCGTAGTAAACAAGCGATGGCAATGATAGACAATGATCTTCAAACAATAATTACTACTACAGAGTTAAAGATTGTTGAAGATCGGGGTGTTAAAATTGACAAATCAAATAATTGTAGTTTTTATTTAGGATAATGCAGAGTTTAAAAACAGCTATTGATTCAATGTTGCGGAGATTTGGCATTGATAATGCTATAGCTCAAAATAAAGCACTAAATATTTGGAATGAAGTTGTTGGAGATACAGTCGCAAGAAACACAGAACCGGATAGAGTTGAGCATGGGGTGATAATTGTAAAAGTGTCATCTCCAACTTGGCGGCAGGAACTATATTTTCAAAAAAAAGAAATAATTCAAAAGATTAATAATACAATTGGGAAAAAGGTAATAAGGGATATAAGATTTATATGACGAAAGACGTTCAAGAAAAATCCAGTTACGGCGCAGAAAAAATAACAGTATTAAAAGGGTTAGAAGCCGTAAGGCGCCGCCCGGCGATGTATATCGGCGATGTTGGTAAGCGGGGATTACACCATCTGGTTTATGAAGTGGTGGATAATTCGGTGGATGAGGCACTAGCCGGCGAGTGTACAAAAATAGATGTTAGTTTAAATAAAGACGGTTCTGTATCGGTTGAGGATAATGGTCGCGGAATACCGGTTGATATGCATAAAGAAGAAAAACGCCCCGCACTCGAAGTCGTTATGACGATGTTACATGCTGGTGGAAAATTTGACAAAGGGTCATACAAGGTGTCAGGCGGTTTGCATGGTGTGGGTGTATCGGTAGTAAACGCTTTGTCTGAATTACTTATAGCAGAAGTTCATCGAGATAACAAAATATACAAACAGAGCTATTCAAGGGGTAAGGTAATAGGAAAACTTGAAATTGCAGGAAAGTCAAAAAAGACCGGAACAATAATCACATTTTTACCAGACAGCCAAGTTTTTAACACAACAGTTTTTGAGTTTGATATAATAAGTGACCGGTTACGCGAACTAGCATACCTAAATAGTGGTTTAGAAATTAATTTTATTGATAATCGCAGTGATGAAAAAATTGAAGAACAGTATAAATATGCCGGCGGATTAATTGATTTTGTTAAGTATTTGGACAGTAACAACCTACCGTTGCATAACAAAGTTGTAACGGTTAGCAAAATAGATGCCGAAGTTCCGGTGGAAGTTGCTTTGCGATACAGCTCAGGCTATACTGAAAATATATTAACATTTGTAAATAATATTAACACAATTGAGGGTGGTACACATTTATCCGGCTTCCGATCTGCCTTAACACGTGGACTGAATAACTACGCAGCCAAAAACAATCTATTTAAGACAAATAAGAATGAGAGCATATCATTGTCGGGAGAAGATTTTCGTGAAGGATTAACGGCCGTAGTCTCAATAAAAGTGGCAGAGCCTCAGTTTGAAGGTCAAACAAAAACAAAACTTGGCAACGGCGACGTAAAGGGAATTGTTGATGCAGCAGTATATGAGGGGTTACAAGATTTCTTAGAGGAAAATCCTTCGGTTGGAAGAAAAATTATCGAAAAGGCCGTACTGGCAGCGAGGAGTCGTAGTGCGGCTCGTAAGGCGCGTGAGTTAATCCGCAGAAAGTCTGCCTTAGGTAGCTCTACGTTACCGGGAAAACTTGCAGACTGTTCAAACAGGGATCCGGCTATGTGTGAATTATACCTTGTTGAGGGTGATTCGGCAGGTGGCTCAGCTAAGCAGGGAAGAGATCGCCGGTTTCAGGCGATATTGCCATTGCGAGGTAAGGTTATAAACGCGGAAAAGGCGCGAATTGATAAACTTTTATCAAATAATGAAATTCAGACAATTATTACAGCAATCGGTGCAGGTTTTGGCGGCTCGGGCGATGATACTGGAGAAAGGTCCGCAGCTGATTTTGATATTGAAAAACTGCGCTACCATAAAATTATTATCATGACCGATGCCGATGTTGACGGAAGCCACATTAGAACGTTATTGTTAACATTTTTTTACCGAAAAATGCCCGAACTAATTACTAACGGGAATATGTATCTAGCAATGCCTCCTCTCTATAAGATTAAACAGGGAAAAAAGGAGGTATATGCTTATGACGAAAATGAGCGAGAAACTATAGTCAGTAGAATGCAGAGAGAAAATCAGAATAAAATAATTAATTTGCAAAGGTATAAGGGCTTGGGTGAAATGAACCCCGATCAATTATGGACAACAACAATGGATCCGGAACGACGCACACTTTTACTGGTGAAAATCGCCGATGCCATGGAAGCGGCAACAACCTTCCAAGAACTAATGGGTAACGACGTAGAGGCAAGACGGACTTTCATTGAAAATAATGCAAAATTTGTGTCAAATCTTGACATTTGATAGATAGGAAAATTAGAGTGGATATAGCAAGAGAAAATATAATCAATCGCGACATTGTCGACGAAATGAAAGAAAGTTATTTAAATTATTCTATGTCTGTTATTGTTGCACGGGCATTACCGGATGTGCGAGACGGACTTAAACCTGTTCATCGTAGAATTCTATATGGGATGAGTGAACTTGGCTCACAATGGAATCGAGCCTATAAAAAATCAGCAAGAATAGTTGGGGATGTGTTAGGTAAATATCATCCGCACGGTGACTCATCTGTTTATGATGCGTTAGTACGGATGGCGCAAGATTTTTCAATGCGCTATGAACTGGTAGACGGACAAGGAAATTTTGGTTCAATTGATGGTGATAGCGCTGCTGCAATGCGGTACACAGAATCACGAATGACGAAAATCGGCGGTGAGATGCTGCGTGATCTTGAAAAGGATACAGTTAGTTGGAACACAAATTTTGACGAAACATTAAAAGAACCATCGGTTTTACCAACAGTTTTTCCTGCGTTATTAGCAAATGGTTCTGAAGGAATTGCTGTGGGAATGGCAACAAAAATTCCGCCCCACAATGTTACCGAATTAATAAACGGATTAATTGCTCTAATAGATAATCCAGAGTTAACGGCTGAAGAATTAATGGTTTATGTCAAAGGACCTGACTTTCCAACAGGTGCAATCATAATGGGCAAGGGAGGAATAAAAGACGCATATACGACTGGTAGAGGCAAGGTTACTGTAAGAGCAAGGGCATTTATAGAAACAACCAAGACTGGAAAAGAGAATATCATTGTTTCTGAATTACCGTATCAGGTAAATAAGGCAAATTTAATCGAAAAAATTGCCGATTTAGTACACGAAAAGAAAATAGAGGGTATTTCTGACCTGCGGGATGAGTCTGACAAAGACGGAATTAGAATTGTAATTGAAACAAAAAGAGATTCAATTCCTGATGTGGTTTTAAATCAACTTTATAAACACACACAACTTCAAGACACTTTTGGTATTATTATGTTAGCACTTGTTAATAGCGTACCCAAAGTGATGAAACTAGCGGAAGTGATGAATCATTTTATTGATTTTCGACATGATGTGGTTGTGCGTCGAACAGACTTTGATTTAAAGCAAGCCGAAGCAAAGGCACATATACTTGAGGGATTAAAAATCGCACTCGATAATATCGACGAGGTGATAAAAATAATACGCGGAAGCAAAGACCCGATTCACGCAAAAGAAGGGTTAATGAATAGCTTCGAATTGTCTGAATTACAATCTCAAGCAATTTTAGATATGCGCTTACAAAGACTTACCGGATTAGAAGTTGACAAAGTAGTTGAGGAATACAAGGCAACCATTAAAATAATTGCTCAACTGAAAAATATTTTGGATAGCCGTAGCATGCGAATGGATATCATTAAAGCAGAATTTGGAGAATTACTTGAAAAATACGGAGATGAACGGAGAACCGAAATAATGCCATTTGGCGCTGAGTTTTCTGTGGAAGACATGATAGCTGAAGAAGCAATGGTTATAACTATTACCCATCAAGGATATATTAAACGTACAGCAGTTAATACATATAGAAGTCAAAGGCGGGGTGGCCGTGGAATTCAAGGTGCCACATCAAAAGAGGAGGATTTTATAGAGCATCTCTTTATCGCGAACACGCTTGACTATATGTTGTTTTTTACAGATCGGGGGAAATGTTATTGGCTAAAAGTGTATGACATTCCGCCCGGCGGGCGCGCAACGCGCGGCAGAGCAATTGTTAATTTGATAGGTTGTGAAACAGACGAACATGTTGAAGCATTTGTTAGTGTGAAAGAATTTGATGATGAACACTACGTTGTAATGGCAACTCAAAAAGGTATCGTAAAGAAAACAGTTCTTTCGGCCTATGGACATCCTCGCAAAGGTGGCATATATGCAATTGAAGTACGCGAAGAAGACAAACTAATAGAAGCACGTATTACAAATGGCGAGCACGATATCTTGCTTGGCACCAGTGAAGGAAAATCAATTCGCTTTTCTGAAAGCGATATTCGCCCAAGCGGTAGAAAGACTATGGGCGTGAAAGGAATCAAGCTTAGTTCAACTACTGACAAGTTAATCGGGATGTTAGTTGTCAAAAGGGAGGGAACAATCCTTGTGGCAACAGAACGTGGATACGGTAAAAGAACAGAAGTTATTCAGTATCGCACACAATCACGTGCCGGGAAAGGTGTATTAACGATGCGGACTACGGAAAAAACGGGAAAAATGGTAGCCATTATGGAAGTTGTCGAAACAGATGACCTAATTATCATTACCGATATGGGAGTTATTATGCGCCAACCTGTTTCTGCCATTCGCACAATAGGTCGTGTTACACAAGGTGTTCGCCTGGTAAAACTTGATGAGGGTGCTAGAATTTCTTCAATATCGCGCGTAGTACGCGAAGAGGAATCTGAAGACGAAATGAAAGAGGACAGCAAACAACTTACGATTGGTCAAACTGAATAAGTGAACATAAAAGACAATGTTGAGATCGTTAAGGAACGTATAGCTAATGCTCAACTACGGAGTGGCAATATAACACCTATTAAAATTGTCGCAATCACAAAAACCCACCCGGCATCCGTAATTTTGGAAATACGGAAAGCAGGATTAGATACAATCGGTGAAAACCGCGTTCAAGAGGCGGAAGATAAATTCCCCGAGATTGCTGAAATCCTTCCTAATATTACAAAACGTCTGGTTGGGCATTTGCAATCCAATAAAATAAATAAAGCATTAAATATTTTTGATACAATTGATTCTGTGGATTCATTAAAACTTGCCAATAAAATAGGTAGTAAGGCAGTTTCTTTAAACCGTACTATACCAATTTTATTAGAGGTGAATACGAGCGGAGAAAGCGCAAAATATGGATTCATTCCGGAGAATATTGATGAAATACTTGCCTGCTTTGAAATACCTGGACTTGAAGTGCAAGGATTGATGACAGTTGGACCGCTTACTTCAGATACTAACAGAGTTAGAGATGCTTTTATTAGTTTACGCCGGCTATATAATTCTATAAAAAGCCAAACTACAAAAAATGTTGATAAGTTTACTGAACTATCAATGGGAATGAGCAGTGACTTTGAAATAGCCGTAGAAGAAGGCGCAACGATGGTAAGATTAGGTACAGTGTTATTTGGACAAAGGATGATAAAATAGTGAATTACAAACAAATGCCAATTTATTTGTGTTATTTTACAAAAGAATGGAGTGAAAGAATACAAAAAGAAGGCACAGCAAGTGGTCATGAGTATGGCAAAATGGATAGGAAAATAATTATTTGGCCGAAAAATATAGATCCCCTAACTATTAATCCTAAAAATTTCATAGAATTAAAAAATCAATTTAAATTAGAAGAACTTCTTATTATTGATCGGTTAATAGGAACAGATGATGTTGTTTCTATCGTCAATCATGTAAATAGATCGGGGGATAACTTTTTGCGAGGGAAAACACCGGAAGGAAAATTTCCGCAATTTCCCGATATGTCAAAAATATATCATAAAGTTACAGGGTTAAAAACAGCAGTTGTTCACACCATTGGTACAGAAAGATTTAAAAAACCACTCCCAGAAGAAAATATTATTTGGAGTGAAGCGGTTGGATTAATTGCGCCCGTAGCTCATTATGTCGGTATAAAGGTTTTTGCAATAGGTGGAAGCAATATTATAGACATTATAAAGTTGTTATAAAAGATAATCCCCATTATTAAAGTTATACAGTGAGATCATTTCTTGCTAAGAACTAAAGCAATCTGAGAACCAACCTTTACATTATTCAGTGTAAGTGCAATATTTGTTTTCAAACTTTTGCCGGCAGTTAATTCTACTAAACGTTTTAATAAAAAGGGCGTAACCGCTTTACCGTGAATATTCTTATTATCACATTCCGCGAGTGCAATATCAATGTATTTATCAATAACGTTCTTTGGAATCTCGTCTGATTCCGGAATAGGATTTGCTACTAAAATTGCAGAATGTAGGCCAATTTCTTTGTGTGCAACAAATAATCTCACAACCTCATCCGGAGTGTTGCAACTGAGTGTGAGCGGTATTCTCGAAGAACGCGAGTAAAATGCTGGGAATTCGTTTGTTTGATATCCAACAACCGGAACAGCATTAGTTTCGAGATATTCAAAGGTTTTTGGGATATCTAAAATTGCTTTAACGCCTGCGGATACCACAATCATTGGCGTACGCGATAATTCAATTAAATCTTGCGAAATATCGAATGTGCTTTCTGCATTTCCATGAACTCCGCCAATTCCACCGGTAGCAAAAACGTCAATACCAGCTAAATGTGCTAAATGCATGGTTGCTGAAACAGTGGTTGCGCCAGTTAGTTTTTGTGCAACAGCAAAAGCAATGTCCCGCACTGCAACTTTTTCAACATTTTCATTATTTGCAAGCATTTCTAACTGTTTCTCATCAAGTCCGATATGAATTTTGCCGTCAATGATCGCAATTGTTGCGGGTGTTACGCCCTGTTTGCGGGCAAGTGCTTCGGCTTGCTTCGCAAATTCAATATTGTCAGGATACGGCATTCCATGCGCGATGATTGTTGATTCCAACGCAAGAACAGGCAACTTTTTGGATAGAGCAGTTTCAACTTCAGGATTTACTGAAAAATGTATATTTGAAGGATTCATCACGCCCAAGTTTACTTAAAATTAGTAACCGAACTAAATACAAGGATTGTTAAATTTCCCGCCATTATATAAAATGAACTCATGCATTATATCGAAAACAAAGAAATATTATTACTTGATCCTAAAGAATTTAGTTTATCACCACTAACAGTGATTGGAAAATATTCCTATAACCATCTGGTTTTAATCAAAGACCGTAAAAGCAGAATTATCATGAAAGACGGCAAACAAATTCTGGAACAAATTGAAAAAATCAAAAGTCGGGCACCAGAAACAGAAATAAACCTTGCAACAAATGCACCGGTCTGTGAAAAAACAACAAAATTATTAAATGAAAAAGGAATAACGATATACTCTTTGGAAAATTACAAATGTCCCGAATTAAACAAATAATTTTTCATCGCAACAGGGAAATAGCGCACAAGATTATTCTGCTTGGATTGCCGGTAATTGCTAGTAACCTAAGCCGTACATTCATGAATTTGGCTGACATGGCGATGGTTGGTCGGCTTGGTGCATCGGCCTTGGCGGCAACCGGCATGGGCGCAATGCTAACATGGATAGTTCTTAATTTCGGCATGAGTTTTCGTACGGCAACACAAACGGTAACCTCTCGCAGGTTAGGACAAAAAAGATACACTGAGTGCGGTATTGCGTTGCGAAACGGACATATTTTAGCAGCGATTTTCGGCATACCGATATCATTGTTAGGGTATTTCTTTGCGGATAGACTTGTGCCGCTATTTTTAGATGATCCGAAAGTTATTGCAATGTGCATAGATTATGCATCAATCGCATTTTTGAGTACCTTTTTCACCACGCTTGGTTTTGCATTCCAAGGTTTCTATACCGGGATTGAGCGCACGCGCATTCATATGAATGTATCAGTTATTGCTAATATTGTAAATGTATATTTGAATGCCGGTTTAATTTATGGGCGAGATGGAATTCAAGCGTCCCTTTCTTCGGTCGCGGGGCTTGATTTATCGTGGCTTGGCGCACTATGGTCATGGTACCCATTTCCTGCTATGGGTGTTAAGGGCGCTGCCCTGGCAACGCTGATTGCATCGCTGTGGATGGCAATCCACTATAGTTTATATTTACTTGCTCCGACGATACAAAAAAAATACAAAGTATTTTCTTTCCATTTAAGCAAAACGATGATGAAACGACAAGTCCTCTTGGCATTACCACAAGGCTCACAGGGGATGTTGGTGATCTTGGGTTATTCATTGTTTTATAAAATTCTTGCAATGATTGGAGTTGTAGAATTGGCTTCAACCGAAGTTGTATTCACGATATTACACACATCTTTCATGCCCGCCGCCGGCATCGGGCAGGCTTGTGCGACATTAGTCGGAAAATATCTTGGCGAAAAAGACCCAAATAAGGCCGAGATTAGCATAGTAGAAAGCATACGCTGGTCAATGATGATTATGGGTACGCTTGGAATGTTATTTATAACAATTCCGCATTATATATTGCCGATATTTACCAACGACCCGAATGTTATTAGGATAGGTTCGATAGCATTGCGAATAGCAGGATTTGTACAATTTGCAGATGCGGTTGGAATGACCCTGTGGTTTTCACTCTCCGGTGCAGGGAATACGTTTTTCCCGGCAGCAGTAGAATCGGCTATAATATGGCTGTTCTTTTTACCATTTTCCTATATTACCGGAATCGTTTTGGGCTTAGGATTTATAGGTCCTTGGATTGGAATGGCAACCTATCTATTCCTTTTTGCGAGCATTATGTTGTGGAAAATATTAAAAGGCGATTGGAAGGATATTGAAGTATAACGGTTGGGTATATGGTTCGTTGGCGATTTCAAGGCACTTATTTATCAAGTTACAAGTTAATTTTTATAAAAGAACAGAAGTTTCATAAACCACTGTCCCGCCAATGAACTATATACCTTGTTTTGTGCTGGGCGTTTTAAATTTTTCATTTTATTTAGTATTAATAGAATTATTTGAATTTGAATTTACTGTATCAATTTACTTTTATTGATGATGTTCATATATTTCTTCGTCACTGAATTTCAGGAACCGGGCAGCATTATTATAGAAAATATCTCGTTTTTGCTCTTCTGTCAGGAAATCTGCAGATTCAATACCATCAATGGCTAAGCTGATTGCATCTGGCCACTCCATCTGGTCGGATCCGAACATTAGTCGTTTTCCAAATCCCGCCCGGATCATATCCCGGAGATACTCATGGAATTCTTCCCGTGGGATGATCCAGTTGATCACTGCCAGGTCAGCGTATACTTGCGGATACACAGACATAATTGCCTTTGTTTCTTCCAGGTACGGCCAGCCCCCGTGCATTAAGTACAGTTGCAGTCTTGGATAACGGATTAACACTTCTTCAAGATGAACCGGATTGCCATATGTTACACGGAATTCAGGACAACAGGTGTAAGGTGTACCTTCCGGCCCGATACCTGTATGAATTCCCACCGGGATATCCATTTCTTCAGCAAGATTTAAGTATGGTTCGAACAGCGAATCACTCAAAAGAAGTCCGGCATGTTGAGCTACCAGTTCTCCCAAGGCTCCAAGCCAGCCTGTAATAAGTTGCTGCCGCAATTGTTCCAGATTCGGCAGTGGTGTACCTTCATAGAAAAATACTCCCCCAATCAGGCGTTTTGGTTCTTCAGTCTTCCAGCGATACACAACCTCCGGCGGTCCGCTAATGACAGCTTTAACGATGTTGTAACGATTCATCTCTGAAAACATTGAGCGCATAAGTTCCTCGTCACTTGATGCCCCGGAAAGCTTTCCTGTAACTGGATTCGGGATGTTTGATAAGCCCATGTTCTCAACGGGGTATGAGTGCATATGCATATCAATTATTGGCAGTTTAGCATCTTGAGCTATTAAAGGGACATTAGACAGCAATGCGAAAAGAGTAAAGATGATTTTCATATTTATTTTCATTTTATCATAATTGGTCATTACAAATAATTTGTTGCGATAAGTAATTGAATTTTCACAAATTGTTATAGCCTTGCACATAACATACTAATATACGCATTACGTGTATTACGGATATATGTTTATTTATTGTTTCGTATATCACGGAAATAATCTCTTATTGTATAATAACTAAATAACCACATCAAACAATACTTAGTTTGCACTACTAATTTTCAACTCTGGCCCCCCCTGTTTAAGCAACTCCTTGGTTTTACAATTAAGGATAGTTGCTGCGGCGAGCAATCCGGTTCCTGTTACACCCGCCACGCCATGCGATAGCGTACTTGCACCACATAAATAGAGATTTTTGATCTCTGTTTTTGTGTTAAATCCAAATGGACCGATTTGTTTAGTGATCTTATCAGTTCCGTAAATATTTCCATTGTGGGAGTTGATAAAGTGGGCATTGGTCAGCGGAGTTGCCATATTTTTAAATACTACGGAATCTTTAATGTCGGGAATGCGTTTTTCAAGATAGTCCAACATCCGTTCCATTATATCATTTTTTAAAGTATTATATTCTTTTGATCGTTCTCCCTGCGGTTCGTTTTCCCACTTTTTAAACGGCTCATAATTAGCAAAGCAGAAAGCTTCGATAGTATGAATGCCCTTTTTCATCTTGCTTGGGTCTTTGAGCGTTGTGATCGTCATAAACATCGCAGGCGGACTATTATAAACAGCATAGTCAGTTTGACCGAGCGTATATATTTTGTCTAGATCGGAATGTTCATAAAACCAATAATTGCCGGAATCGTAGCCCATGCTTTTTAGATCGAAATCAACAGCCAAAAACAAACTTAGACACGAAGTGGAATAACGGACTTTGCTCAATTTTTTATTAAGTTGATTGCTTAAATGTTCTTTTCCGATTAATTTAATAAAAGTTGTTTCGGGGTCAGTGTTGCTAATGATATTTTTCGCAAAAAGCTTTTCGCCATCGTCGATCTCTACGCCAACAGCAGAATTGTTTTCGATAATAATTCTTTTGACGGGCGCGCTTAACCTGATTTCTCCGCCTGAACGTTTTAAGGCGCGGATAAATGCCCGGGGAAGTATATAGGCGCCACCTTTCGGATAAAAACCACCATTGAAATAATGCCGCATAATACCGATTTGCACCAGTGCAGACACCCTAGACGGAGGTACACCGTGATCGCCGGCTTGACTTTTTAAAATTGCACGCAGGATGGGATCTTTAACATATTTATTTATTAAAGCACCGCCTGATTTCCACAACCATTTGATAGAACTTAGTTTATTTAGTGGAAATTTGCCGTGCGGTAAAGAGCTCATCAATGAACCTATATCGTCTATTTTTTGAAATAATTTTCTTATTCCACCCGCTTCGTCGGGGAATCGAGCTATTAATCTCTCAATGTATTTTTCTTTGCCTTTTGGGATGTCAAATTGTTCATTACCAATGAAAATATGATCAAATCCATCAGAATTTAATACTAGAAATTTTAGGTCTTGCGAGACACCGAGACCGCGATATATTTGGTTGAGATATTCTCCGGGATTTAGCCCTCCGATATAATGTACCCCCGGGCTAAAACGGTAACCATCAAGGGTGAAAGATTGTGTCCATCCACCCGGCGCATAATGCTGTTCACAGACAAGAACTTTATGACCTGCTTGGGCTAAGGCAACTGCGGTGGTTAGTCCACCTGCACCCGAACCAACAATTATAGAATCATATTTATTATCAGTCATAATATTCTCTTTTATATATTTGAAAAATTAGCA
>JAHJCW010000199.1 GCA_018812885.1 bacterium
ACGACCACGCAAGGATCAGAAAAGCAGAAATATAATTCCGAACTGAAAAGTAACTATACCCTTGTTTATAATGATAAAGATTCAATTATTATAGAACCAAATACCTATTCATTTTTATCGTTATTAATTAAACTTATGAATTCCCCGATTGATTCAATTGATGCAAAATGGTTACATCTTGAGAATGAAGGCACTTTATACGAAACAAGACTGCTTTGGAATGATACAACAAGGGTAGCAATAGATAATGAAATAATATTATGCGATCATTATCGTTTAGATTTAAAATTATTAAATGATGAGAATAATATCTTTGAAAAAACAGATTATTTCAATGAATTATTTTTCGATATAAATTCTATTCATCAGATATGGGTAGAAAAATGGCAAAAGCAACAAAGAATAATAAAAATAGCAATAAAAAACAATCTGATAAACCTAAACCTAACGATAAACAATTAAAGCCATTCTTTAAATCTAATTGGAAGCATTTAGTCGGATGGTCATTATTTTTTATCGCTATAATAGTGGCGCTACACTTCGGAGTAGATGAGAAAGTAGTGGTATTAGTTACCATATTATTAGGTGTCTTTACGCAGTTCTTTGCCGGTATTTCGGCACTAATAGCATTGTTGCCGTTTATTGGTCCTTTAATTGTAAAAGTGCTGGCCATTCCGTTCTTTTGGTTATTAAATGGTCTTGGATATTTTATTTCAATTGTGGCAATTAAAAAAGGTTATTCGCGAGAATTAGTAGGTAGTCGTGTTTTAACTTTGGCAGTACTCGTAGGACTTGTTCTGGGTTATATCATCGGACATATAATACCAATACGATGAATAAATCTACCCAACATGCAATATATATAAATTTGCTCATAGCAAATACCCCTTACTGTTACTATAAAGTTTTTCATTTTGGCTACGATTCATGAACATTTTAATAATACAAGGACCTAATTTAAATCTAATTGGTGTTAAATCAGCTAAACAAGGAAAGCATGTTACGCTCGATAAAATAAACAAAGGAATTCGCAGATATATTCGCGAGAAAGAAATCAATGTAAAAATACACCAAACTCACAGCATTGAAAAAGTTGTAACTCTGTTGCAACGCAACCGCAATTGGGCAAATTGGATATTAATTGCTCCCGGTGTTTGGAGCACCTATGAAGCAATTCTAGTAAACACCCTTGAATTGATTGAAATACCAACAATCGAAGTCTATGATAAAACCGATAACAACGATTATGCAAACAAATATTTATTATCTGCCATTTGCATCAAAAAGATTGTCACGCCCGTTGAAGAAATGTTTGTGGAAGGAATTAAATATTTTGAATAAATATTGATACTCTAAAAGGTTTGACAATAAAAAAGCCCCGCAAATGGCGGGGCTTTTTTATTGTCTTTATTTCTGTTTATCTACCAAATCTCAATGCAATAACATGATTATCATCGAAGTATTCCGTCATAAATAGTGCATAGTCAATACTCAAATCAAGACCTGTTAATTTTAGAAGATTCAGCGAAGCACCGAATGAAGGACCTGTATATAGACTTTCTATCATCGTACTTTCATCCATATCCGGTGTGTCTAGATCATCTTTTACTTTTTCAGCATCCATAATGTAACCCACTCTAATAGCTGCAATATCTTCAATACCATATTCAGCCATTAATTTAACCTTATCCTGGTTGAAGTGGTTTACTTCATATGTAGCACCCAGATTAATTCCAGCTATTGTATAAGCAGCGCCAATATCCATTAAAAATGGCATGTCAAATTTAGCAGCTACTACTTTATACCAATCTGTTTTGCGAGAGCCTCCACTGGCTTCGGCATTCGTCCATAATTCTGAACCATCGTAACGCATCGGATTACCGAAGTTCCGGAGTGCAACGCCAATATCTAAATCTTCCACATCAAGGAAGTTTTCATATTGTACACCTACATCTACTGTTATTCCAGATGCACTTACGCGTCCAAAACCTTCATTTATATAGTTAATAGACGCACCAAAACCTGTCCTATCGGACATTCTTTTGGCATAAGTGAATCCAACTACAAAATATGAAGGGGTTACAATTTCACCGGTTCCGTCGGGATGATAAATATCGGTTACTTTAATATCTCCAACATCTAACATACGGCCAGACAATCCAAAAGAACCTAATTTCCCTGCGTTCATAGCAACACCGAAGAAATTAACATTCATTCCGGCTATATACGAACGATTTGAAAATAGGGCATTTACGCCTTGTCTTTTTGCTAATCCGGCGGGGTTCCAATAAGCAGATTCCACACCATCTACTGTGGCAGCACTACCACCACCTGACAGATAGCGTGCTCCTGATGAATTAAGAGCTGGGAAGCACCTTCTGTGCCGTTTCTCGCGCCCTGTGAAAGGGCGAGAGAAACTAGTACTAGGAGAGCTGTTCCAAATTTGAATATATTATTCTTTTGTATTTTCATTTTTCCCTCCTAGGATTAATAGCTAAGCAAGATTTGCTCTTCTTGTATCAGAGCTATTTTAAGGATTTTTTCTTTACCTACATCCGGTAAGTCAATATGTGCGATGTAAATACCACTAGCGACCGGGAAATTATACTGATTAGTTAGGTCCCAATCTGCATTTTGTGTGGCATCATCTTTTTCAATCTTCCTTACCATAACACCACCCATATTAAATATACGGATGTCTGCTTTTTGTGGTAAGTGATTAAAACGTACATATTTATCACGACGCGTAGTCTCTAGTGCTTGATAACCATAGTATGGATTTGGG
>JAHJCW010000200.1 GCA_018812885.1 bacterium
ATCTTCGTCATCGTATCCTTCATAATTCCCTAATAATAATTTTAAATTTAATTTTTATATTTTCGTTTGGTTTAAGGTCAATCTTCCAATTTGGCATCATTACTGAACTTTGATATACTTTTTCTAAACCCGCTTCGCTTCCTGATACAGTAAAAATTGGATGTCTCCACAATCTCGTTGGACTTACAAACTTAGTTTCAACTGAGAATTTATCATATTCATTTATAATAATTATAGATTTAACTTTTTGCTCAATTGCAGTAGAATCTAAATAATATTTGCTTGGTTTTTTCCCATTGATTAAAAAATATCTGTCTTCAGTATGTCCGCCTAATAAAGAAAAATTTAATTCGCAAACATACAACCCAGTAATTTTTTTAGCACCTTGATTTGTCAACTCAATATCAATATTTAAGATATTTGATTTCAGATCTAATTTTTTCTTGATTCGCAGGGGACTATCAAATGCAATACCTAGACAGGTGAAATCAATATTTTTCTTTTTTGAAATATTAAATTCAAGTTCAGAGAAATCACCTTTTTCAGGAATATTTCCTTGAACTGATTTGAGAGAAGTTCTTGCCGGTAAAAAGTGATCAAGGAGCATATATCTTGGTGATTTATCAATATGGAGAAACTTATCAAGATTGGCCTCCTTTGCTATCATGTTACCATGGATAGAACCACTGGTTACCTTATTTGTAACCACACTTTTTAATTTACTATGATAACTCTCAGCTTCTTGATGCATTGTATTTAATATATTAAAATTCTTTGAGAGAATATCAAACTCACGAATGCAACCGCCTTTGGCACTTGCAATAATTTTTATCTTATTGGATAGCAAATCGACTTCCTCAAATCCATCGTTATCAACATCAAAGGTTTCGGAATATGGTGGCAATATTTTACTGACTTGTTTATCAGCCGCGATTAAATTCTGATATATTCCATGACGCAAATGCGGTAAGTAAATTCCTCCGAATACACCATGCCAATAGGCGCAATTACATTGAGCTCTCCAAATATTATCTTGGATTTCTTGTCTTTTTTTCTTCGCAAATTTTTGCTTATGTTTTTTAAAAATAAATGACAAATCGGTTACTCTTTTCTGCATCCAATTTGATTCATCATATAAATTTTGAAAATTACGCCACATTCCGCCCCGTAAAAATTGTCTATTATTCTCAATTTTACCGGAATTTTCAAAATCATGTACTAAGTCAGAAAATTTCTCACCTTGATTCGCGGGAAGTGTCCACTCACTCATCTCAAAATAACTGACCGTCGGTAAATAGATTCTTCCTTTAGGTTTATTTGATTGATAATACTTTTTGAAAGTTGTGGTCTTAAGCCAATCACTGTTTTCATCAATAGCTTGGAAAAATCTATCTACCCATTGGTTTTTTCCAAAACAATTTTCATAAGTTCCGGGCCATACACCAAATTTTTCGGCATCGTCCGCCATTACAATAACTTTGTTTCCATCGTCTGATGCTATTGATTTTAAATAATCGATCGTCGCTGATGGCTCTTGAAACGGAATCGCATAGCGCAACTTTTGGCTGATGGGGAATATACTCAAACGTGCATCCTGCTCATCGGTTGTAAAATAACCGTCTAGATCTGAAATTTGTTTGCCTGCGGATAGAAAATGGAAATCATCTACGGCAATATATTTAATCCCTGCTTTGCTAATTTGTTTGGCAAGATGCGGTTCCCAAACTCTCTCGGTGAGCCAAATTCCCTTTGCATCATAATTGAACTGTTTACTGATATACTTATTTAATTTTTTTATTTGACCGATTTTATCATGGTCGGGAATTACTGCTAAAATTGGTTCATAGAATCCTGCGCTTAATATTTCTATATTTCTTTCAGAAACCAATATAGCTAAATCGTCCAAATATTCCGGATGATTATCCTCTAACCATTCGATTAATGAACCACTTATATGAATTACTATAGCAATACTTGGATACCGTTTTAGTATATCAATGAAGGGTTTATAGCTTTTTTGATAGGCATCTTCGAAAACCCAATCGAAATTTCCTACAGGCTGATGTAAGTGGATACCAAAAATAAATTTTACTTCTTTCAATTACTACTCCAAATATTCTGTATTTATGGAAGCATATCGTCCAAATTGAGATCTGGTTGCTTCATCATCGGTTTAACAATTGGATTTGGG
>JAHJCW010000201.1 GCA_018812885.1 bacterium
CCAATACCTTAAAGAAAGAATTGGGTGTGGGGTCTTGGGAAGTTACTGATATTGAAGAGAAGCCGATAACTTCAAATCCTCGCCCTCCATTTACTACATCTACGCTTCAGCAAGAAGCAGGTCGCAAATTGCGATTTACTGCAAAACGCACAATGAGTGTTGCACAAAAATTATATGAAAATGGTTTCATTACATATATGCGTACAGATTCAACCCATTTATCTTATGAGGCAATTGGCGCAGCTCGTCAGGAGATTCAACATCGTTTTGGTAATGAATACCTGCCGGACAAACCAAGGCAATATTCAACGAAAGTTAAAAATGCTCAGGAAGCTCATGAGGCAATCAGGCCTGCCGGGGCAAGAATTAAATCACTCGCTGATGTAGAAAATAAATTAGATAAAGATGCTGTTCACTTGTATGAATTAATTTACAAACGTACTCTCGCTTGTCAAATGAAATCTGCAAAACTCAAAGAAACCACGGTTTTAATAAATAATCAAAAAGCGGTGTTTAGAGCAAGCGGACGAGTCATTATATTTCCGGGCTATATGCGCGTATATGTAGTAGGCCGTGATGATCCGGATGTAATTTTAGCGGATAATGAATCTCTATTGCCTAAATTAGGATTGAATGAAATTCTTGCATTAAAAGAATTAACCGTTGTCGGACAAACAACCAAACCACCTGCACGCTTTACAGAATCGTCCCTGATTCGAGAAATGGAAGCAAAGGGCATTGGTCGACCATCAACCTATGCTGCAACAATTGACACAATTCTACACCGTGAATACGCTGAAAAGAAAAATGGGAGTTTGGTTCCAACTTACCTTGCTGTTGCCATCACTCAACTTTTAGAAAACCATTTTAAATCATTAGTGGATGCAAACTTTACGGCTGATATGGAAGATGGTCTAGATGCCATATCGCGAGGCGAGTTAAAATCTTTACCTTTTATTAAAGAATTTTATTTCGGTGGAAATGAAACAAGAGGTTTGGAGGCAATGCTCAAGGAAGAAGTTGACATTCGTAAAGCTTGCGCCATCACGATTGACAACTCCCATGACGAACCAATTATCGCTCGTATCGGGACTTTTGGTCCATATTTAGAGCATAACGGAAATCGTAAATCAATCCCGTTTAGAATACCTCTTGGTGATTTAACCCGTGAGAAGGCAATAGAAATATTAACCAAAGAAGTACAAGATGAAAAACCCCTCGGCAAGGATCCAAAAACCGGTGAAGAAATTTATTTTAAAGAGGGTCAATACGGTCCGTATGTACAATTAGGTGATAGCAAAACACGAAAATCCATTCCAAAGGAATTTAATATTAATGACGTTAATCTGGAATTGGCAGTGCGATTACTATCCCTACCACGTGAGGTTGGTAAACATCCTGAAACGGGCGAATTAATAACCGCCGATTATGGTCGTTATGGTCCCTATCTACGTTGTGGTAAAAAGAATGCCCATATAGAACCGCCATTCTCTCCATTGACCATCTCAATTGATGAGGCAATTACAGCTTGTGCAAAAAAGAAAACCGGATCACAAGAATTAAAGAATTTAGGCAAACATACCAAAACCGGTGAAGAACTTATAATAAAAACCGGGTTTTACGGTCCTTACATCACCGATGGCAAAGTAAATGCATCAGTACCGAAAGCAAAGGAAGTAGATTCAATTACATTGGAAGAAGCAGTAGCATTGATTGATAAAAAACGTACCGCCGGACCAATTAAAAAACGTCGTAGAAAAAAGAAGAAATAATTATTATGGATATTAAATCAATCGAAAAAATCGTATCGCTCTCAAAACGCCGTGGATTCATTTTCCAAAGTTCTGAGATCTATGGAGGTCTTGCATCAACTTGGGACTATGGTCCGCTCGGTGTTGAAATGAAAAACAATATTAAAAATCTTTGGTGGAAAGACATGGTTACTTCACGCCGCAATGTTGTTGGTATGGATGCAGCTATTTTAATGCATCCGGAAGTTTGGGAAGCAAGCGGACACGTATCGCAATTTCATGATTTAATGATTGATAATAAGTTAACTAAAAAGCGATATAGATTAGATCATTTATTGGAAAAGCAACCCGGTAATGTTTTACATAAAATCGCAAATAAACTCAAAATCAAATTTTATAAAATGGAAGTGCACTATCCATCAATTATTTATTCAAAAGTCATAAAGACTATTTCGGAAAGTCATGAAGATATAGATTTGAATGGTCTCGGAATACTTGATTACTACAATATTATTAAGCCACTTGAAGGTGATTGGACTGTTCCTCGTCAATTCAATTTGATGCTAAAAACATCGCTAGGTGCTACAGCAGATTCAGATGACATCACCTATCTGCGCCCGGAAACGGCGCAAGGTATCTTCGTAAATTTTAGCAATGTGGTCACAACAGCGCGACAAAAATTGCCATTCGGTATCGCACAACTTGGCAAAGCATTCCGAAATGAAATCACTACCGGAAATTTCTTGTTCCGTACTCGTGAATTTGAACAAATGGAATTGGAATTTTTTATTTATCCGGAAGATGCAAAGGAACAGTTGGAATATTGGTCGCAACAACGTTTGGAGTGGTTTAAAAAATTAGGTGTGCGGGCGGAAAAATTACGTTTACGTGCGCACGATAAAGATGAATTAGCACATTATTCCACAGCATGTTATGACATAGAATATGAATTCCCTTTTGGGTGGTCCGAACTTGAAGGGATCGCTGATCGTGGAACCTATGATTTGGATCAGCACAATAAGCACGCTCAGAAAAAGCAAACATATTTCGATCAGGTGAATAATCAACATATTGTACCATCTGTGATAGAGGCTTCCGCCGGGGTTGATCGTGCATTCTTAACTTGTTTGGTTGATGCATATCATGAAGAGGAAGTGAACGGTGAACAACGCATTGTCCTAAAGCTATCACCAAAAGTGGCGCCGATAACTTGTGCGGTTTTTCCGTTAGTCAATAAAGATGGTTTACCCGAAATATCGGAGAAAATATTTACTGAAATTCAAACTGAATTCAGTGCATTTTTTGATCAGGGTGGCTCTATTGGTCGACGTTATCGGCGACAAGACGAAGCCGGCACACCATTTGGAATTACAATCGACCATCAGACTTTAGAAGACAACACCGTCACACTCCGCGACCGCGACACAATGGAGCAAGTTCGGATTCCGGCTGACCAAACGCTTAACAAACTGAGGGAAAAAATCCAAAGTATTTAATTAATGAAGATGGGTATTGGGGTGGTCCAGATCCACGAGTGGAAAACTCCGCAATCGGTTACTGATTATTCATCAGAAATTAGTCGTTTCCCAAGATTTACTACTTCATCCTGAAGATAGCCAAGTTTTCGATAAAACTTAATAACTCCAGCATTGGTATTCCGTATTTGAACTTGTATCTTGGGACATCCCAAGTTTAACAAACGGTGTTCAGCTTCTTCCATCATTTGTTTACCGACACCTTGCCGTTGAAATTTTGGTTCAACTGCTAAGTAATTTACCCATCCACGATGACCTTCGTATCCTACCATCGCAGTTGCGATAATTGTATCATTTATCAATCCAATAAGGAATAATTCCGGCTGTACGGATAGTTTGCGTTCAATATCGCGTTGCGGATCATTCCAAGGTACAATAAGTCCACAGTCTTGCCATAATTGGATGATATCCTTTTTATCAGATTCGCTATAATTTCTTATTATAAAATTCATTTTTGCTAATATTTAAAATCACTTTTGCCTATATACTCGCGCAAAAGTGATGTTCCCGGAACATATTTTTCGTCCAGATTAGCGAAAAAGGACAGAAATAAATCCAACCGCTCAGCCAATCGTTTTACGTTGTCATCCCCTTTTACACTTTTTAATAGTGGACGAGCATACTTTGCTAAAACCGGCAATTCGTAAACAAGCGAAGAATTAAATATTAAATTTGCTTCTTCGCTATGCGGAAATATATTTTTTTCTTCACCCAATCTAACTGATGCCCAGCGTTCTAATGTTTTTTCTGGAAGATAACCACGGAATTTATTATCGCGCACCAATCTGCGCAGTAAGCGGTTATCCGATGTTGAAATTCGATGATTAGCATCTATGTTCATTTGAGTAATAGCGTTGATGTATAATTTTTCAACTCGATCTTGACCAAATTTTTCAGTTAGTTTAGGATTAAGCCCATGGATGCCTTCGACAATTACAAAGTCCCAATCTCCAAGTTCCAATTTTTTATCTGTATCTTTACCAATTCCTAAATCAAAATTGAAATGTCTTTCCGGTATAGCTTTCCCATCTAGTAAGGCATTTAAACGGTCAATTAATAAATCGACATCGAGTCCATCAATTGATTCAAAATCTTGCTTACCATCAGCTCCAATTGGTAATAGTTCACGATCTATAAAATAGTCATCCATTGAAATAGTTTGAGAACGATAACCATTTACCCTTAATTGTATCTTTAGTCGTTTGCTAAAAGTAGTTTTCCCGGCAGAAGATGGTCCTGCTATTGTTATGACACGTTTTTCAGGGAAACCCGATACTATCTCATCGGCAATATCACTGATCTTTTTTTCATGAAGACCTTCAGCAACCCAAATTAATTCTATTATTTCGCCAGTATCAATGGCATCATTCAAATCACCAATTGTCGAAATTCCTAATATTTCACTCCATTTTTGGTGTTCTTCCATTGTTGCAAATAATTTTGGCTGATCGAGAAAGGGAGCAACTTCATCCGGATTTAAGATTGTGGCAAATCTTAGTAGAAATCCATCATTATATTTTTTTAGTTCGAATTTTTCTAAAAGGGATTTATTACTTATGAGCGGTTCAATCATATAATCCCAATATTTACCATTAAATTTTGCTATTGGTATTTGATCACCTTCCCAACGTTTTGCAATTATTAACTTACTATGTGAATTAAATTTATACAGTTTTTCAATAAATTTCTGTTTGGGCCACAATTTAAAAGTTATTGGTTCATCACTTTTGATCCATTCTCGCATCAAATTTTCTAATTTTTGTAATTCCTCTTCTAAGATGGGATCAAAATTTACATCATGACAGAAGAAACTGTTTCCAAAAGAATGCTCAATAACCAGTAATCGATTAGGAAAAACTTTCTTGAAAGCACCAGAGAGAAAGAATGCTTGAGTTGCGTGTATTGAAGATAGAATTGCCATATTTATTATTCACCTATAATTTTTACAAGAACGCGTTTCTTTCGACGACCATCAAATTCACCATAAAATATCTGTTCCCAAGTTCCAAAATGCAACTTCCCTTCGGTTACCGCAATGACGACCTCACGTCCCATTATCTGCCTTTTATGATGCGCATCACCGTTATCTTCACCGGTACGATTGTGATCGTACTGATCAATTGGTGCATGCGGCGCTAATTTCTCCAACCACCGTTTATAATCACGATGCAATCCCGATTCATCATCATTTATAAAAACCGATGCTGTGATATGCATGGCATTTACTAAGCAAAGTCCTTCTTGGATACCGCTGTTCAACAGTGCTTCCTCTACCTGTGAAGTAATATTCACAAAATCCATCCGTTCCGGGATATTAAAATAAAGTTCTTTAAAATACGATTTCATTATTCCCTCAAAATATCAATTTAATCTATCAAATATTAATTGTACAAATACCGATGTTCCGATTAAAAGCGCCCGTTCATCAAAATTGAAATGTGAACAATGGTGCGGTACAGACATTGGCTTGGTATTCGGAGGGGCAGAACCAACAAAAAAGAAACAGCCAGGTATCTTTTGTAAATAATAGCTGAAATCTTCAGCACCCATTGTTAAATATGGCTCAACAACTCCGCCTTCAACAATTTTTTTAGCAACTTTCCGTACAGTTATTGTAGCATTTTCATCATTAAATGTCGGAGGATATCCATCTTGATAGTCCATTTTTATTTTTGCACCAGTTGATTTAGCGACTCCATCAATTATTTCTTGCATGCGATTTTTTACTAATAATCTATTTTCTTCCGTCATAGCACGAACCGTTCCCCGCAATTTAACTTCATCAGCTATAATGTTAAAACCATGACCACCTTCTATTTTTCCAACCGAAATCACAGTACTTTGTAATGGGTCAGTATTGCGGCTAACAATCGTCTGAAAACTCATTATTAAATTTGATGCCGCAACAATAGCGTCTACTGTACCTTGCGGTGTTGCTCCATGCCCACCGATACCTTTGATTGTAATGTCAAAGATATCTGCTGCAGCCATAACAGTCCCGGACTTAACGCCAATTTCTCCATATGGCTGATAATTCCATAAATGCATACCATAAATCTCATCGACGTCTTCTAAACATCCATTAGCAATCATATAACGTGCACCACCCTCACCTTCCTCCGCCGGTTGAAAAATAAATCTAACATTTCCGTTTAACTTACTCTTTTGTTGTGATAAAATTTTGGCTGCTCCCAACAACATTGCTATATGTCCGTCATGAGCGCAGGCATGCATGACACCATCATTTTTAGATTTATAAACCACATCATTTATTTCTTGAACAGGTAACGCATCCATATCTGCCCGCAATGCGATTGTCTTTCCCTCGTTTTTACCATGTAAATCACCAATAACACCGGTTTTGCCTATTCCAGTTCTAACATCGATTCCATAAGACTTCAATTTATCAGTAATAATCTTTGCTGTATGGTGCTCCTTGAACCCAAGCTCCGGATGCATATGGAAATCCCTTCTATTGGCCATGATTTCATCTTTAATTGAGTTCACTTCATGTAAAATTTTAACGCTCATAGTAGTTCACCAATATTTTCAATAGTTGCACCAATCAATTTTGCAAAGTCGTCTTTTGTGCGGTTAGCTGTTTCAATTACTTCATTATGAGTAAGCGGCTGATCTAATATTCCTGCTGCATAATTAGTGATAGTAGAAATTCCGATTGCTTCAATTCCAAGTTGTTCAGCTGCTTGTAACTCAGGGACTGTACTCATTCCAACAGCGTCGCCACCTAAATTCCGAATATATTCAACCTCGGCCGGCGTTTCGTAACCCGGTCCCTGGCTCCAACAATATATTCCTTTTTTTAGTTTAACTTTTTCACTTTTACTTGCCTTTTCCACGCACACTAATAATTTTGATGATACATCGCTGACAATTTGTGGCGTCATTAAATTTTTTCTAAACGTACAATCCGCATAACCGCTAATCGCCATAAGCGAACCGGGTGGCATACTCATTCTAACAGAACCGGCAGCATTTGTGATTATGATATACTTTACACCGAGTTTTTGAAACAAATGGATAGGCAATGTTACTGTTTCAATATCATGACCTTCGTAATAATGGAATCGCCCTTTAGCGGTGATTATCGGAATATTATTATAATTTCCAATTACAAATTCACCGCTATGACCTTCAACGGTAGGTTGTGGATAATTTGGAATGGCATGGTATGGTATTACGCTTGGATTATCTAATTGCTCCGTAAAATCCCCTAATCCCGAACCTAAAACAATTGCAACTCCGTTAATAAATCCGGAACAACTTTCGACATAATCAGCCATTTCTAAAATAGAATGCTTCATAAAGCCCTATAGCCACAGAAGACACAGAGAATATTAAAAATGTATTGTCGGTCTTTAGTTGTCATAAATAGTATTTTGTTGTATAAAATTTAACTTGTGATAAATATAGTTTACTATCATTGTTACTGCCACTAATCCCTGGTGCCTAAGCCCTAATTCACCACCAATTGTCCGCAGCCGGCATTTATATCTGCACCCTTGCTCCATCTGGTAGTAACCGTAAAGGAAGCATTTGAAAAATTACTCAAAAAATCTCGGACTTTTTCATTACTTGGACGTCTAAATTTACCCCCAATCTCGTTATAAGGAATTACATTTAATTTACATGGCACATCACTAATCAAATTTATCAAACTTTTAGCATCCGATTCTGAATCATTAATGTATGCTAATAGTACATATTCAAATGTCACGAGATTTTTTGTTTCAATATTATAATATTTTACTGACTCAATTAATTTATCAATCGGATATTTCTTGGCAATTGGCATAGTTTTTAATCGCTGTTCCTGCGTAGAACCATTCAAGCTGATTGCCAATTTATACCTGTGTCTCTCTTGTGTGTATTGTATAACTTGGGGAACTATTCCTGCTGTTGAAACAGTGATATGCCGCGCACCCAAATTAATCCCGTCAGGATGATTTAACAAATCGGCCGATTTAACTACATTATTATAATTTAAAAATGGTTCACCCATCCCCATAAAAACTACATTTGTAATTGGTTTTTCCGACTCTTTTAACAATAATAAATACTGTGCTACGATCTCACCAACGGTTAAATTCCTTATAATTCCCATTGTTCCTGTTGCACAGAATTCACAACCCAAAGCGCATCCAATTTGAGACGAAAGACATATTGTAATCCGTTTTTGTTCTTTCATCAGAACGCTTTCGATTCTTTCTCCGTCTTGACATTCTAATAAAAATTTGCGTGTCTTTGCCGATTTAGCTCCGGTTACTTTCAGAATTTTTAGTGGATTTAGTAAGTAATTATCTGAAAGATTCAGTTTCAATTGCTTTGGGAGATTCTCCATTTCCGTAAAAGATTGAACATTTCGTTTATAGATCCAATTGAAGATCTGCCCAGCCCTGTACTTTTGTTCATCATATTCTGTTACAATAGAAATACAATCGTCTAAATTCATTCCAATTAATGATGATTTAATATTTTTTCTGTTTGATGACATAATAAAACAATAATTATAGAAAGAAAAATCCCCCTGCTGGGGGATTTTTCACCATTATAAAAAAGTCCTACTATTATAATTCTTTAGATTTATCAAAATATTCCTGAGCACCATCAGTATCTCCTTGACGTAACAATATACGAGCCATGGCTCTATAATGCTGCGGATTTTCAGGTTCCATGTCAATAAGCTTGCGGTAAAAATACTCTGCGCGGCTCCATTTTTCGGCATTTTCAAATGTTTGTGCAATTCCACGTAGTGCATCTACATCATTAGGATTAAAATCATAAGCCAAAGAAAAATTATCTTCAGCTTGCTGAAAATCTCCAAGTTGCATATTTAATACACCTAAATTATAATATAAATCTGCTTTTAAATTGTTATCAGTCTCTTTTGCAATTGCGCCTTCATAAATTGCTAACGACATTTCTTTATCACCAACATCATAATATGTCTGTGCTAATTGGCGTGTAGCCAAACTGTTTGTCGGGTCAATATCAACTGCATGTTTATAATATATCAATGCCGATTCTTTATCGTCAGCGTCTAAAAACAATTTACCTGCGATCATATTTAAATCAAAGTTGTTAGGATCTTTTGCAGCACCAATAGTTATTGTTTCAATTGCACCATCTAAATCACCGCTTGTATATAAACAATTCGCTAATATTCCATATGATTGCCCATTATTTGGATTCATTTCAGTAGCCATGGTAAACGTTTCAATTGCATCTTGTAATATAGGAGAGTCTTTACCATCACCTGATTTACGAAAATCATTGAAATAACTAACACCTTTGTTATAAATAGCTACCCAGTGCTTCTCTTGAGCTTGGGCAACATAATCTGATACTTTTCCACCTTGCAAGATTACTTTGTCTGCTCCTAAGCTTAGTGCCTTAGCAAACATTTCATTCATTTTATCCCAATCATTATTCCGGCCATATATCAAATCACCCAATAAATATGGTATTTCCGGATTCTCCGGCTCTACTGCCAATGCTTTCACTAAATAGATTTCAGCATTTTCCCAATCTTCCTGTTGAATGTATAATTTTGCAGATGTGAGCTCTTCGCTGGCACATCTAATGAATAACACTAACATCAAACTGAACAGTGCAATTCGTATGATTTTAGTTTTTGTCATAATGTCCTCTTGTAGTTGAAATAATAAATTTTAGCCTATTAAATTAAAAGTAACTGTACTGCTTTTCAAGCTGTAACCTTGTCTCGTAAAAAATTTTGCCGATTTTCTATTTCTGCAACTGTTGCTTTTTCTAAAGCATCAATTCCAACCCCCTCTACACAAATTGATGCTAAAGCTGATCCTAACACCAGGGCTTCTTTATAGGTTTTACCTTGCGCCAAAGCCGATATAAATCCGCCACCGAATGTATCTCCAGCTCCGGTTGGATCCACAACTTTATTAACAGGATACACACCTATAGTGATTTTTTCATCCATATTATTATACAATGCGGCGCCTTTACTTCCTTGTTTAATCACTACTGTTGGTGGTCCTAATCTAATTAGCGTCTTTGCTGCATCATCTATATTAGAACATTCTGTTAACATTTCAGCTTCGCTTTCATTGATCAATAAAATATCTGATTTGCTTAAAACAGTTTGCAATTCATTATGTACGGTACCAATCCATAGATTCATTGTATCAACTACAATTGTCGGATTTGCTTGACATTGATCAATAACAGAATTCTGCAAATTAGGATGAATATTTGCTAAGAATACATATTGCTGATTTTTATTTATCGCTGATAATTTAGGACTAAATTTACCAAATACGCCTAACTCAGTAAATAAAGTATCACGGTCATCAAAATTATCATGATAACGCCCGCCCCAATTAAATGTTTTCCCTTGTTCTACCTTAAGATCAATCAAGTTTGCTGCATATTTTTTATAAATATCATGGCCGTATTGCGGAAAATCACTGCCAATTATTCCAACAACATTTACATCGGAATATTTTACGGCAGCAATTGTCGCGTAAGTTGTGGAGCCACCAAGTAAGTTTTCGTATCGTTCATTTCCTATTTCGATTGTATCGATCGCAATTGAACCGACAATTAATATTGAATCACCTTTCATAAGGAGCGCAGTTTACAAGTTTTTATATGGAACATCAAGAATTCTCAATCTTTATTTTACACTTCAAATTATCGTAACTTTCTCCCTATTATGTTGTACTTTGATCATAGCGCCACGACTCCAATCGACCCAAAAGTGTCGGCCTTAGTGCAAGAGGTAGCTGTCAATTATTTTGGCAATCCCTCTAGTATCCATAAATATGGACAAAAAGCACGCGCTATAATAGAAAAATCCCGTCGGCAAATTGCCGATGCACTTGGCGTAAAGTCGCGGAATATTATATTTACCGGCGGCGGCTCGGAAAGTAATAATATGGTTTTACAAAATTTATTGTATTCTGACAAAAAACATGTCATTACTTCAACAATCGAGCATCCGGCTATTTTAAAAGTATTAAAACATTTAAAAAACTTTGGCGTTAACTATAATACTGTTCCGGTAGATAAATTTGGATTAATCGACCCAATAAATGTTGAATCGGCGATTCGCAATGATACGGCATTGATTTCAATAATGTACGCCAATAACGAAGTCGGCACAATACAACCAATTACCGAAATTGCGGAAATTGCTCATGAAAATAATATCCTATTCCATTCAGATGCTGTACAAACACCCGGTAAGATTCCAATAATAATGAGCGAATTGAATACCGATTTAATGTCATTTTCGGCACACAAATTCTACGGTCCAAAGGGCGTCGGATTTTTGTACATCCGTGATGGAATCAAATTACATCCGATGATCATTGGCGGCGGGCAGGAGAAAAAACTTCGTGCAGGAACAGAGAACACGCCCGGAATTGCCGGCTTGGGATTAGCAATGGAAATGGCAGTTAAAAACTTAACCGATGCGCAAAATCATTTAATATTATTAGAAAACCATTTTAAAAATAGATTGACTGAAATTTATCCTGAAGCAATTTACAATGGTCATCCTGAATTACATCTCCCCGGACTTGTTAGTGTGACAATACCTTCAGTTACAAGTGACCTGCTATTAGTAAATCTTGACATGAAAGGAATGGCTGTTTCAAGCGGGTCAGCTTGTTCATCGGGAACCGTGAAACCGTCAGATGTTCTGAAGGCTATGCATATTAGCAACCAAAATAATATTTCGACTTTGCGTATAAGTTTTGGCAAAGACAA
>JAHJCW010000202.1 GCA_018812885.1 bacterium
ATATCACTTGATGAAGCAAAGAAACGGATTTTATTGTTCAATAGCTATGACCATAGTCAGAGCATGCCAAAATAATTAAAGGTTAAAAATGAGTAAAAATTTAGATATAAATGTTCATCATCTTACGCGTGTAGAAGGCCACGGCAATATTGTTGTGAATATGCGTGATGGAAAATTAGAACGTGCTGAATTGGAAATTGTTGAAGCAATGCGCTATTTCGAAGCGATGCTAAAAGGACGTAGTTTTCATGAAGCTGCAATTATTACATCGCGAATCTGTGGAATTTGTTCGCTTGGTCACCAGATGACATCGCTTAAAACAACGGAAGATGCACTAGGTTTGGAAATATCAAAACAAACGTTATTATTGAGAAAGTTATTGGTCAATGGAGCCACATTGCAATCAAACATATTGCATGTATACTTTCTTGTCGCACCGGATTTACTAGGTGCACCAAGTGTATTTCCATTAGTTCCAACTCATAGGGAAGTAATACTTCGTGCATTGCGTATGAAACGCTTAGCCAATGATATCGGCGATATTGTATCAGGACGTGCTGTACATCCGATAACACCGGTTCCGGGTGGCTTTACACGAATTCCAACAGTTGGTGAACTAAAGGAAATTAAACGTAAATTAATTGAGGAAGGATTACCGGATGTAAAGGAAACCGTTGCAACAATTAAATCACTTGCTGGTGGCATTCCTAATTTTACACGCAAAACTGAATACATTTCTTTAAAAAATAAAGATGAATATGCACTTTATGATGGAGATATTTTCTCCTCAGATACCGGCGTAAACGATGTTCATAATTATCGTGAAATGACCAATGAATTTGTTGTACGGCATTCAACAAGTAAACATGCCAAACATAACCGTACAAGTTATATGGTAGGTGCTTTGGCACGTTGGAATAATAATTATGATCAAATGACAGAATTATCGCAGGCGGCTGCTGAGCAACTTGGACTGACACCAAAAACATATAATCCATATATGAATAATGTCGCTCAAGTAGTTGAATGCGCTCATTGTATCGAAGATTCAATTAAAATTATTGATGAACTATTAGCGGATGGTTTAAAAGACGAAAAACCAAACCAAACACCAACTAAATATGGTACTGGAGTAGGTTCGACTGAAGTGCCTCGCGGAATATTATATCATGAATATGAATACGATAGACGGGGTAATATCATGAAAGCAAATTGTATTATACCTACCGGGCAAAATCTTGCTAATATTGATGATGATATGAAGAAGTTAGTTCCAGAAATTATCGAGAAACCCAAAGAGGATATAATAAAACATCTAGAAATGTTGGTAAGAGCTTACGATCCATGCATATCCTGTTCTGTGCACATGTTGAATGTTGAATTTATAAATGAAGACTAGTTAGAAAATTATTAGGAAACTCTTTTGATAAAAGATTCAAAACTAAAAGTAATTGCTGTCGGTAACGATTTATATGGCGACGATGGTATCGGAAACGCAGTATTGCGCGTGTTAGAACAAATGCCCGAGATGAAAGAGGTAGAATTAATTGATGGAGCGACAGATGCTCTAGGACTTATTGATCATTTTTCAGATACCGACCATGTAATTATTGTCGACGCAGCCCATATGGGCGAAAAACCGGGAACAGTGAAAGTATTTAGCAAGGAAGAAGTTAAATTACAAATTGAGATGGATCATTTATCGGTTCACGGAATTAGTCTGGCAGAAACATTTGATATTGCACAAGCGGTAGATTCTTTACCTGAAAAAATTACTATCATTGGAATCGAACCGCAGAACATTGGTATATCACAGAATTTGAGTGCTGTAGTAATGCAATCAATCCCTGAAGTTGTATCAAATATTATCACTTTAACACAATTAAATAATTCTTTAAGCGGAGGAAACTATGCCTAAAAAAATAATGATTATTGATGACGATATCGATCTCGTAGAAGCAATGCGGATTACACTTGAATCTGATGGTTATGATGTAATTGATGCTCAGGAAGGTCAAAAAGGATTGGAAATATTAAAAAAAGAGAAACCGGATTTACTGATTTTAGATGTAATGATGGGTACTCTTGATGAAGGATTCCATGTCGCTTATCAAATTAGAAATGATGAAAAAATAAAAGATATCCCCATATTAATGATAACAGCAGTAGGAGCACAAACCGGATTTAAATTTGATAGACAACGTGATGAAGATTTTTTACCGGTTAATGAATTCATTGAAAAGCCAATAAATCCTCAGGTATTATTAGACACAGTTAAAAGGAATTTGCCGGTTGCCTAAGGTCTCCCTCTCAACAAGTATAAAACATTCTTTTTATACTCCTAATTCATTACGTCGAAAAAACATATGGTTAGTTAATCTGCGGTGGGTATCGTCCCTTGCTCTATCAATTTTTATTTTAGGATTATTCTTTTTAAAATTAGAAAACTATCCATATTCTGCATTAACTAGCATTGTAATTGTTCTAGTAATATTTAATTCATTACTACTTTTTTATTTAAAGAAACGTAAACCAAAATACTTACGAACAGAAGAAAATATTGTTCTAGCTCAAATAGTTATTGATTACTTAATACTTACTGTTTTAACCCATTTTACAGGTGGAATTGATTCTCCGTTTCATCTATTTTATTTGTTTCATATAATTATTGCTTCTGTGATATTTGAAACAAAATATCTCGCATTTATTATTGCTGCTGTAGCAGTAGGGTTAATGTCCATGCTTGTTTTTATGGAGTACTGGCAAGTACTTGAGCACTATTCAAGTGGTGTAAAAGTATATAATTTAACTGATATTGCATTAGCCTTAGCTGTGTTTTATGTAACAATATTTGTGAGCACATATATCGGTGCAACGCTAATGATGCGCCATAAAAAAGTAAAAAACTTAATATTTGCCCAAAATGAAGAGTTGGAAAAATCTGAAAGAGAGAAAATGCTTTTCTTTAGATTTGTTTCCCATGAATTAAAAAGCCCAATTATTGCTGTTCAAAGCGCAATTAACGTAGTTCTAGATGTCATGGATGTTAAACTTAAACCACAAGCAAGAGATATGCTGGAACGGGGTCGAAAACGAACCTTACAAATGATTGAAATATTAAAAGACTTAGTGTCATTATCTTATGAAGAGAAAGATGAAAAACACGAAGTAGAAATGGTCGTACCATGCGAACATATTCCCGAAGTAGTTGATTATTACAGACCAAGCGCAGTAGAAAAAAATATTAATATAATTGAGACGGTTTGTAAACAGCATCAAGGATTTCAAATAGACAAATTTGTATTTGAAAAAATAATTACAAATTTGATATCAAATGCAGTTCGATATACTCCAATTGGGGGTAAAGTAACTATTAAAACTGATTTAGATGATAAGTTTTGGTATTTAATGGTTTCAGATACTGGAATTGGAATTCCTATTGAAGAACAAAAACATGTTTTTGAGGAATTTTACCGCGCGAGTAATGCTAAAATATTCGAAGCAGTTGGTACCGGTCTTGGTTTGAGTATTATTAGAAAAATTGTTGAACAAGAAAACGGTGAAATATTTCTAAAGAGTAAAGTAGGAAAAGGATCAACCTTTACTGTAAGGTTTCCGCTAAAATGAGTAAAATATTAATCGGCGGTATTCTACAAGCCCGTAGCAATACAATGCTAAAAATTGTCGGTTTACCGAATAAACCAGGATTTGCGGGGAAAATACTGACAAAACTCGGTCGTGCTAATATTAATCTGCACTTTATTGCTGAAGGGGAGGATGCACAAGGTTTTGGGAATATGACAATTTGTATTGCACCAGAAGATGCCCCAAAAGCATTCAAAATTATCATATCAGAAAAAAATGGTGATAACAAACACAGTGTTGAGGAAATCCCGAATATTTCATCACTTACAGTTTATGGACCTCATTTCCGAGAAAAACCTATAATTTGTGGTGAAATGTGCTCTGCGCTTGGCGAAGCGAATGTCAATATTTTAGGAATATCAACATCAATATCCTCTATATGTTGCCTGATAAAAGATGAAGATTTTGATCGAGCTTACGATGCACTTCTATCAGTATTCGACTTACCTTAATATTCCCTTATAAGCCAAGTAATTTTATTGAAAGTCCGGCTAAAGCGATAATTAGTCCGGCGATAGCGTGTGAATATTTCTCTAAAAAGCCAAGTTTTATATTTAATAACCCTTTTGATATAACAAAAACAATTAAAGTCATTGTTCCGATCGTAGTGATACCAAAAACGATGGTAACCCAAATTAAATTTATCCAACTGCCTTGAGCTGCAGGATACATTAAAAGTGGAATTAATGGTTCACACGGACCTAATACGAATATTATAAATAATACCCACGGTGTAATTGATTGCGGATTACCATGCAAATGTGCATGAGTTCCTAAATGATGATGTATGTGTTGATGGTTATCATTTTCATTGTGGGTATGCTTATGAGAATGTTCTGTAGCACGTAACCCAATTCTAAGACCCCAAGCTGCATATGCAATTCCAAATCCAATTAACAACCAACTTGCAATATCTCCCCTAACACTTTCTACATTTTCCAATAATCCCACAGAAATTCCTAATAATACTCCGACCACACCTAATAAAACTGAACCAAGTACATGGCCTATTCCACAGAAAAAAGTTACCCACATTGTTTTTATCAATTTCCACTTTCTTGCCCTGGCAATCATTATAAAAGGCAGATAATGATCAGGACCGATAATGGTGTGGATAAATCCGATTGATATTGCTGTCCAAATTAATATTTGTAATTCCACACTGTTTTCCTAATTAACAAATTCTTGGCAATTGTTCACCAATTGGCATGTCAACTATTCGGTTTGCTCCTAAGCCTGTACTTTGCACTACAATTCCCTTATTTTTTTCTGTTGCTTCACCAATTATTTGAGAGTCTTTACCCAAGCTATGCTCCCTCATAACTTTAAGCATATCGTCAGCAACTTCATTTGGCACAACAACGATTAATTTTCCCTCATTCGCAACGTAAAGCGGATCTATTCCAAGAACCTCACAAGCACCTTTTACTTCCGGTTTGACAGGAACCGAATCGGTATAAAGCTGAATTCCAACGTTTGATTGGCGAGCAAATTCATTGAGGGTTGTAGCAACTCCTCCACGCGTTGGATCACGCATCGCGCGAATATCCTTTGATACTTTTAACATTTCATCTACCAATCCATTTAAAGCTGCGGTATCACTTGTTACCTGTGATTTAAAGGAAAGGTCTTCACGAGTTGTCATAACCGCCATTCCATGATCAGCAACAGTCCCTGAAATAATAATTTTATCGCCTGATCGGATATTTGCCGCGGAAATATTGACTCCATTTGGGACCGATCCAATTCCTGATGTATTAATAAATATTTTATCACAACTTCCCTTATTAACAACTTTTGTATCGCCGGTAACAATTTGTACACCTGCTTGTTTGGCAGCAAACTCCATTGATAATACAATTTTATGTAATGTTTCCAACGGCAAACCTTCTTCAAGAATAAAACCGACACTCAGATAAAGTGGGTTTGCACCACTCATCGCAATATCATTTATTGTACCATTAATGGCTAAATCACCAATATTACCACCCGGGAAAAATATTGGATCAACAACAAATGAATCGGTTGTAAATGCTAAACGATTTCCAGAAATTTGTAATATTGCCTGATCCTCTAGTTTATCTAAAATATTATTTCCAAAACGTGGAAGAAATATTTTTCCTATTAATTCGGATGATAATTTTCCGCCTGCACCATGCGCCAATTGGATTGTATCAAAATCCATTTTTGGAAGTGGGCAGGAAAGAGAGTTAATATCAGTATTATTCATTTCATTATACCATTGATTTGCAGGAATTCACATAAGTTTGACATTACCGCAGATTTTCTGTTTGATAAGCAGTAGGACAATAACATTCTATTTTACAGTACTTAGCCTATCAATAAACTCCCTACTTTTCTTTGCGATTAATT
This sequence comes from bacterium, assembly GCA_018812885.1. Classification (GTDB taxonomy): domain Bacteria; phylum Fidelibacterota; class Marinisomatia; order Marinisomatales; family JAHJCW01; genus JAHJCW01. The sequence continues at coordinate 6,019 of JAHJCW010000202.1, forward strand.
CTTTATCATAATCCAAAGGTGCAACATGATAGGAATTTTCCAACCAAATCAATTCTTTATCTTTTGACCCCAGTTTTTTCATCGTGTAGGTTGCACTTATTTTTGGAACAACATGATCTTCTCTTGATTTAAAAATAAGAAATGGCTGCGAAATATTCGGCTGCATTTTTTTTACTTCTTTCAGCATTTTCAGCATTTCATTAATTCCATTGGTGGGCGTTCTCTCATAAGCAATTTCTTTGAAAGCGGGATCTTTTATGTCAGATGCAACAGCCGGAACAGATTTAATGAATATTTTTAAAATGGGAACAAACCACATTATAGGATTTGTAAATTTACTGGCATGATTGATTAATATTGTACCTTTGATCTCAGGATGTTTACCCGTTAGGTAAAGGGCAAGTCCGCCACCAAGTGATAAACCACAAAGGAATATTTTGGAACATCTTTCATGTAATTTTGTTAGTGCTTTTTCCAAATCATCCACCCAATCTGTGTATTTTATAGAATTCATATCCTGCCATTTTGTGCCGTGTCCGGAAAGTCCGGGTAATTCAACATTGTAACCGGCTTCAGCAAATTGTTTGGCAAGATACTCCATTGAAGACGTTGTTGAGGTGATTCCATGAATTACCAGAACGCCAACTTCACTTTCTGTAATATGTGAGAATGGTTGATGATATTTTGTAAGATCCATTTTTATTCCTCCCAATCAAGCGAACGCTTAACCGCTTTCTGCCATTGATTGTATAATTTTGTTCTTTTATTTTCATTCATTGTTGAATTCCAGACTTTTTTCTCTTTCCAATTTTTCTGTAATTCCTTTGTA
>JAHJCW010000203.1 GCA_018812885.1 bacterium
AACTTGGAGAAAAAGGTAAAAATATTAATGACGATATTAAAGCACTTGTTAAGAAAGGATTAAATCCAAAAATTCAAAAGTCGCTTGACATTCTTAGAATAACAGGTAATAATGCAGTTCATCCGGGAGAGATAGATATAGAAGAAGAACCTGCAAAAGTACTAAAACTATTCGAATTGATAAACATTATAGCAGAAAAAATGATTACGGAACCAAAAGAGATTGATAGCTTATATAATGATTTACCTGAAAAAGCTAAAGAAGCAGTAGAAAAAAGAGACAATTAATACCTTTGGTATTATGATCACATTCCTCTCCCTCCTCCGCGGAATTAATGTAAGCGGGAAGATCGACACCCCTCCGACAAGTCGGAGCCCCTCTGCAAGAGGGGAATACCGCACGATTCCCCTTCATTTTTGAAGAGGTGGCCCCGATGAAATCGGAGACGGGGTAGCCAATAATAATTATTTGTAGAGATGTTGCATGCAACATCTCTACTCCTTTGTCATTCCCGATTTAGTCGGGAATCCATATTATTTCAAAACAATGGATACCCGCCTCCGCGGGTATGACAATGCTTTTTGTATATTTACCATAACATAAATATTATTTAATTTTTGTATTATGATAAACGCAATATTTCAAACAGCAACTAATGCAATTGAAAAAGCCACACAAATTGTATTAGAAGCCTACAATCTTCCAAAAATTACTGAATACAAAGGACGCACTGATTTAGTCACCAAAACTGACCGTCAATCCGAAAATAAAATTATCAGTGAGATACAAAAAAATTTCCCGAAGCACGGGATAATAGCAGAAGAATCAGGAAGTACAAATAATAATTCAGATTACCAGTGGATTATTGATCCACTTGATGGAACTACAAATTTTGTACATGGATATCAATCATTCGGTATCTCAATTGGAGTTATGCATAATGACGAATTTATTTGCGGAATAGTAAAGGAATTACCTACAAATCACACTTATTCTGCAATTAGAGGAAAGGGCGCATTTTGTGATAGTAAGCAAATCCACGTTTCAGATGTTGACTCTCTTGATCGTTCATTATTAGTAACCGGATTTGGATATGAACATGGCGAAAAATGGGTAACAAATTTAGAATTATTTAAACATTTTACCGATACTACGCAAGGTGTACGTCGTTTGGGAGCGGCTGCAATTGATCTATGTCACGTTGCCTGCGGTAAAGTTGATGGTTATTGGGAATTTGACATACAACCATAGGATACCTCCGCAGGTGTATTAATTGTTCAAGAAGCCGGTGGAAAAGTAACCAAAATGGACGGCAGTAAATATTCAATCCATAATCCTCAGATATTAGCAACAAACGGTAAGATTCATAGTGAAATGCTTAAAATTACCAAACCTGCAATCGAAAGCTTATGGCATCAAGAAATAAATTTATAAAACAGTACGTAGTTTATCTACTTTAATCTTTATTGCCTCGTTAAAAGTAAACATATCATTATCAGTTATTCTCCCAATTGTTGTGGAAGGTACACCAATGGTCATGCAAATCCTTTCAAATTCCATAATGTCCTCTTCTGAAAGGGTTACGATAACAAGTCCCTGAGTCTCACCAAATAATAGTTCTTCATCCTTCAACTTTCGTGATAAATGTATTCTTGCTCCTATTCCACTCTCACTCGCTATTATACTTTTCGCAATAGCGATTGATATACCACCGGCATTTACATTAACTGCTGATTTGATAAGATTTGTAGTAATTCCTAGATGCACCACATCCTGCAAACGTTTTTCCATTTGCAAATCTACAGTTGGAAGCACATCGGATTTTTCATTTGTGATATATTGCTCATAAGCGCTTCCTGTTAACTCTCCGCGATGACTGCCTAATAATGAAATAAAATCACCATCATTTTTAAAACTGATATCCATTTTAGCAGAATTCTGTTGATAAATGCCGATTGCAGAAATATTTTGATGCCAATAATTTTCAAACGTTTCAATAGAACGATTGCCAATCTCAACTTCCAGTTCACGTATCGCCTCTTCCTGACCTTGCAATAGTTCGGAAGCTTTCCACAAGGATTTTTCATTTATCTTTGGAAATATATTTTGAATTATCACAGCTTTTGGTTTTGCGCCGGTACAAGCTAATCTTCTCACTGCATTTGCGACAGATGCGCGTCCACTTAGCCGGGGTGAAATATCAATTAAATGGTTCTTATCAGCTTGGGTTAATACTATTGGATTGTCAATTGTATCATTAATGGAGTACAATCCGTAACTTGAATAGTTTCTTGTCAGTTTACTCGTATGATCAGAATTATTCCATAAAACATCATCCGCTGTAATATTAGCTAATAATTTTAACAATTGGTTTGTAAATGATATATTTTTATATTTTTTTGAAACATTTTTAGAAAATTTTATGTCGATTATCGGCTGTTTAAAATGTTTTATGTTAACATTATATTGTAAATTAAACACTGCAACAGGAAGATTAACAAGAGTATCATTTTTATTGTTTACTTGTATTATCGGTTCGGCAGTTAATATACCTATTTCATCTAATTTTAAATCACGTTTCTTACAGAAATTATTCAATTGTGGAAGACTATCGTGTTGAACAACAATTAAAATTGATAATGTATTATCGTCAGAAAAGTGTGAATTAAGTGAATCCGCAGTAAGTTCTTTTGTAATGTTAATTCCGTGGTTTATATCCTTCATCAAGTTAATTAATGCAACACCAAACCCATTCCAATCGATGGATTTTGCAAATAAAAACCATACTTCATTATTAATATCATCTATGAATTGTGTTAATTGAAGAATATTTTTTTGGATAAGCCTTTTACCAAAATTAATTTTATATACTAATGAATTATTTAATTTGGAATTTCCATTGGTTTCCCTTCTATCTTCTATTCCAATTGTTGTAGAAAATATTATACCATTTTTTTTGTCGCTGAAAAATCTACCACCAATTGCTTTACTTACTTTTCTATTTTTTACTTCTTTTTTAATTATCTTTTCTACATTTTGATTAGTTGATTTATTAATAACGATATCATCTAACACCGTTTCTAAATTATTAATTTTATTAATAAATCCTGTCTCGTCTTTATCAATTATTGTTTAATTATTTTTATCGATTATTTTAAAACCGCAATGAACAATTAAATTGAATTTATCATCAATTCCAATTTTATTATTTACTTCACGTTTGGCACCATCATTAAGGCGACTTAATATACTTAGATAACCTCTATTTTCTATTTCAGTAGAGAGTACTAATTCAATAAAATTCAGTTCAATATCAGTTGGAATACGGCCCAATTTTGCAATGATATATTTTATATCAAGTTCAGATAAATTTCTTTCTCTTTTTGCCATAATTATTTATTATGTAATCTCTAGTTCAGTCAATACTGTAGATATTTCATCCCAATTGAATCCCTTTCGCGTTAATAAATCATAAATACGTTTTTTTATTTTTTGGTCAAGCTTTGTTTCGGACTGTATCTTCTTCTTATCCAATAATTGTTTTATTAAATCAGAAATCGGATATTTTTTATAAACAAGATTTATTGTTTTCTCTAAAACACCGGATTCAATTTTATGCGGAATAAATTCTATTCGTAGAGCCATTGGTCCAAGCTTTTTACTTTTAACTTTATCATTAGCAAATGCTTCAGCAAATTCAGTATCATTTAAATATCCAATTTTTAATAACTTATCAATTGTTTCTTCGATAATATTCTTTGGATATTTTTTCTCAGCCAACCTTTGCTTCATTTCTGCACAACTTCGCATACGATACCCTAATAAACGAAGTGCCGAATTATAAACCTTAACTTTTAACTCATCATCTAATAATTTATTAAATGAATCATCACTTAGTTCTGAACCGATAGTAAAATTATGTGATATAAAAACGTCTTCGGAAATCCCGAAGACGCCTCCATCATCAAATACTAAGGTTTTTCGCTGTGGATTGCGAACCTGCGGTTTAATTTCAATAATTTTACGCTTCGACATCCTCCGTCTCATCCACGCCCACAAAAGCTTTTACTTCATTTAATACTTTTTCTAATTCCTTGGGATTCTCTTCCAAATAACTTTTGGCATTTTCACGCCCTTGTCCGATGCGAACATCCCCATAAGAAAACCATGAACCGGTCTTTTGGATTATATCGCCTTTTACTGCTAAATCTAAAATATCACCAATATATGAAATGCCTTTGCCGTACATTATATCAAATTCAGTAGTTTTAAACGGAGCCGCTACTTTATTCTTAACAACTTTAACACGTGTGCGGTTTCCGATTACATCGGTGCCTTCCTTGATAGAAGTAATCTTTCGAATATCCATACGAATAGATGTATAAAATTTTAGCGCTCTACCTCCCGGTGTTGTCTCGGGATTGCCAAACATTACACCAATTTTTTCACGTATTTGATTTATGAAAACCACACATGTATTAGATTTACTTACTGTACCAGTCAGTTTGCGCAAAGCTTGTGACATTAAACGTGCTTGCAAACCCATATGGGAATCACCCATGTCTCCTTCCAGCTCAGCACGTGGAACAAGAGCAGCTACTGAATCTATCACAATTAAATCTAGTGCACCGCTACGAACCAATGTTTCTGTGATTTCAAGTGCTTGTTCGCCCATATCGGGTTGCGAGATTAGCAATTCATCAATATCGACACCTAATTTCTTAGCATATTGCGGATCTAAAGCATGTTCAGCGTCTATAAATGCAGCAAATCCTCCCGCTTTTTGCGCTTCAGCGATGATATGCAATGCCAGGGTAGTTTTTCCACCCGATTCCGGTCCAAATATCTCAATTATACGTCCCTTTGGAACTCCGCCTACACCTAAAGCTATATCTAATGAAAAACAACCTGTCGATATGACATTTCCACCATATACTGGCTTATCATCTCCCAAGCGCATTAATGAGCCCTTTCCAAATTGCCGATCAACTTGAGAAATTGCTAGGTCAATAGCTTGTGATTTTTTTTCTCTTTCATCTGACATATTAATTCTCCTATTTGGGATTTTCCCCTAAAAAATATGTTCCTAAAATACTATAAATTGGTCCATTTGGAAACAATTCACTGCTCATAAATCTAATTCTATTAATATTGAATTTTATTGGGTCATAACTTGTGTTAATGAAATTCGTTATATCAGGTGTATCCTTTGGTGGATATTTAATACGAGCCAAAGTGATGTGCGGAATATACTCATTTTCATCCAATGGAAATCCCAATTTCTCTAACTTTATATTTAAATCAGATACAAATTCTTGTAATGGCTCAATATCACCTTCTACACCTAACCAAAGCACTCGCGGTCGTTCAATCTTAGGGAAACAACCTGTTCCACTTATAGATAATTCCATTCCGGAATGATTAGCTACCAAATTTTTAAGAATTTCGTTAATCTCATCAGCAGTTTCTAAAGGTGTGTGTCCTAAAAATTTTAAAGTTAAATGGATATTACCTGAATTTACCCATTTAACATTATCTTTTTGGGAGTTAACAGTAGTTTTTAGCATATCGCTAAGAGGTACTATCTTCTTCGGTAAAGTTACCGATATAAATGTTCTTAGTAATCTTTCAATCATTTTAATAATTGCAATCTTAACATGTTTAAAGCAGTTTGGCTACTTAATAATTTATTCGCCTTACGGTCTTTTAAAAACAGAAATCTTTTAACGGTTAATTCTTCTTTTAGCGCTAAACCGATATAAACCAAGCCAACCGGTTTCTCATCGGTGCCTCCGGTAGGACCGGCAATTCCGGTAATTCCGATACCAATATCAGACTGAAATTGTTTCTGAATTCCACATGCCATTTCACCTGCAGTCCGTTCACTTACGGCACCATGAGTAATTAAAGTCTTCTCATTAACACCTACCTTAGAAATTTTTACTTCATTGCTATAACAAACGACACCGCCAAGCATATATTCTGAGCTTCCTGAAACATTTGTTAAACGATGTGCCAATAACCCACCGGTACAAGATTCAGCAGTCGCAATGGTCATTTTATTGTTAATTAATAATTTAGCGACGGCATCTTCGAGAGTGACTTCTCCATAACCATATATATTTTTAGTTAATATTTTTTCTATCTCAATAACGAATTGATTTAACAAATTTTTGTCTTTTGAAAACAATCGAATATCAACTCTGCTAAGCTGAGGTAAAAATGCTATTTTAATTCTTTTCTTGTATTTTTCAATTAAATGTTCGATTTTTTCTGCAATCGCAGACTCACCCATTCCAATAGTTCTGATAGTTTTAACAAACATAGCGAATTCAGAATCACTTTGAACTAATGGAATTATTGTTGATTCCAGCATAGCTTTCATTTCTGCAGGAACACCCGGAAGGGCAAAATATTTTATTCCATCTCGTTCAAAGTATAATCCTCTTGCTGATCCAAGCGAATTGGGAATGATATTACCATTATCTGGCTTTATTGCCTGATTTCTATTCTTCTCAGGTATTGTGATATTTCGTTTGGCGAATCTTGTTTTTAACCCTTCCCAATATGTTTCATCAAATATTTGTTTTGCATTAAAGAATTCATAAAATGCTGACGGAGTTACATCATCATGTGTAGGTCCTAGCCCACCCGTTACGATAATATGTGTATATTTTTCTTTGGTTAAGAAATTCAAATATTTTATGATTTCTACTCTATCATCACTAGTTGTTAGCTGAGTATTAACCTCTACTCCAATCTTTAATAATTGCTGACCTATCCAGGCTGCATTGGTATTCAACGTAAAACCTGTCAAAATTTCATCACCAATAGTTAAAACAGCTACTTTCATACGATCCAAGCTCTTAACAAACTAATAGCCACTAATGCATAAATACCGGCGAGTACATCATCTAACATTATACCCCATCCACCTGTCATATCGTCTAAGTTTTTAATGGGATATGGTTTCCAGATATCAAATAATCTAAAAAATAAAAAAGCAACTAGTCCCCAAAGTAAAGATTTTGGTAAAAATAATAACGCAATCCACTGACCTACCCATTCATCTATTACAATAACAGACGGATCTTTTTTCTTTAATATACTTTCAGTAATATTTGAAGTATATACTCCAAGTATGAATATTATTACAATTGATACAATAAAAGTAATAGTTGAGGTTGATTCAATAATTAGAAACCATAGAACCAGTGCCGCCAAACTGCCCCATGTTCCAGGAGCTATAGGAAGATATCCAATTTTAAAAACTGTGGAGAACCAATTGGCTAATTTATTTTTCATATTTTTAATGATTTAATATGTAATTAGGATACAAAATTTTTAATAGTATTACGATTCTTATATAAGTAAGAAAAGCCTGTCCACACAGTAAAAATTGTGGCTATCAATGCTAAATAATAAATAATCCCGTTTTCAGCGATAAATTTTATTGCTTCCTTCAACCATCCATAATGAAAAATTTGCACACCTAAAAACAATAAAATAAATATAATAA
>JAHJCW010000204.1 GCA_018812885.1 bacterium
CCCAAATCAGTTAAAATTGTATAATTCATCTGTTTATCATTAGCAAACTTCTGAATTTCTGATGCAGAGCCTGAGTTAAGTGTAATTCCTACTATTTCTAAACCATCCTTATTATATTTTTCTTGCAAGTTTACAAGATCAGGTATTTCTTTTCTACAAGGTGGACACCAAGTACCCCAAAAATTGAGCATTATAACTTTCCCTTCATAATCAGACAAATAGAATTCTTCCCCACTAATAGTTGCCAATTTAAAACCCGGTGCTTTTGTTTCGCCACTTCTATCCACTTTTTGTTGCTTTTGGTTTTTCGTCTCTTTTTTAGCATTAGCAAATTGGTTTTCCTGATTACCGATTTCCGATTTCTGTTCTTTCAAATCCTCTTTAGCCCTACATCCGGAGACAATTAATAAGCTTCCTAATAATAATATTAATAATGATTTACGCATTCCTTGTCCTTAATTTAATCCTTTATTTAAAAATTCTACAAACTCATCAACATTGCGTGTCATTCCCTGGAAACGGGCAATTTCTAACTCGGTTCCGTCCAATATTACATAAAACGGTTGGGCGGCCGTACCAAATCGATCAATTTCATATTGCCGCTTTGTACGATGATTTTTTCCACCATCTGTATATAATTTGACTAAAACAAATTGTTCTAATAACTTTCTTACTTCCTGTTGAGACAAAATATTCGCATCCATCCAATGGCAATTTGTACAAGTGTACCCGGAAAAACTGAGAAAAATTGGTTTTCCGGTTCGTTTCGCTTCGTCAATAGCGTCTTCCATTTCTGAAAACCACTTTTGTGCTTCAACGGCTGTATCCTCACCCGTCATTACAATGCCTGATTCTGATTCTACTTTCGGCGGTAGATATGATTCTATCGTTCCATTGATGGGACATCCTAATAATCCTGTACCTAAATATAATCCAAATACGATGAACAATAAGCTGAGTATCATCCTTCCTACGCCGATAGAATTCACCGGCGAATCATGTGGCAATCTAATTTTACCAAGCAAGTAGATTCCTGTAAATATCATTGATGCTGTCCATATTGCCAAAACTACGTCATGAGTAAAAATTCCCCATCCCCAAACTAAATTAACGTTTCCGAGAAATTTAAAAGCCACAGCAAATACCATAAATCCCATTACTACCTTCACGGCATTCAGCCATCCACCGGATTTTGGCAACTTTGCAAGGTACTGCGGAAACATCGCTAAGAAGAAAAATGGCAATGCAAAAGCAGTGCTAAAGACTATCATGCCGAGCATTGGCCAAAACCATTGACCTTGCGCTGCTGCTACAAGTAGTAGACCTACAAATTGCACCGTGCAAGTAAATGATGCTAAAGTAAAGGTGAGAGCCATAAATAGTACGCCAATATACCCTGAGCGTTTTTCCTGTTGCATTGAAAAATTGCGCAGTTTTTGCAGTACTTGTATTTCATACATTCCAAATAATGATAATGCAAAAACTAGAAACAATGCTCCGATAAATAGGTTCACCCACGGACTTGAAGCCAATTGATTAGCACCCGAAGCCCCTAAAAATACAGCTAATAAAAATCCCAATAGAGTGAATGTTATAATAATGCCAAGAGCATATACTAGAGCATTTTTGATCGGTTTCTTGCCGGAGGTCTCTCCTTGTTGAGTAAAAAATGAAACCGTGATAGGTATCATTGGAAAAACACAAGGCGTAAGCAATGCCAAGAACCCCATTGATGCCGCCAAAATAATAAATGACCAAAATCCTTTTGCTATTGCGCCATCTAAACTTGTTAATTCGTTCGTATTCGCTGCAATTTTTGACTCTTCCACTAAATTTAATCTATCAGTACGAGCTTCCCCTGGTTCTACAATCAAATCAACTTCAACTGATTGATCCATTGGAGGATAACAAATTGTGTTATTACACGATTGGTAAGTCGCTTTAGCGGTTAATGTTATTACTCCCGATATAATACCTTCTTTCAGTTTAATTGGAACAATAAATTTTGTGCGACCATTATGATGAGGTATGTCCATCTCAAAACCTTCATCGTAAGATACGTTGGGTTCTGGTTCTACTATAATTCCTTGTTTCTCTATCGCTTCACCACTGATTTGGATAGAAGTAGGAATTGGACCGTTTTTAATCTCTTCCATTCCATAAATATGCCATCCTCTATCTATGGAAAAGATTACTTGAACTTCAATTACCTCACCCGCTCGTGCATTTTCGCTAACCGAAGCTGAGACTGATACAGGATCTTCAAACTGACCAAATGACAGTGTAGAAGCAAGTATAATAATCCCAATAAGTATTTGTTTTACTTTCATATATATCTTTATATACTTAGAATTTAGCCAAATAAGCTAAAGTTTATAGTCAGTTAGATGACAAATGGAACAATCGGTAACGCAAACTTTTTCGATATTTAATTGCATCTTTTAATTCAACAATTTTTTCCTTTGCAGCACTTATTCCGTTTTCCACTAATATATCGTATTTATTAAATGCAGACCAATGCAAACCAAGAACATCCGGACGAATTACAAAGTCAGCTTCATTCGATAACATATCAGTATAATATTGCGATGTAATTCGTTCAGCTCTTGTAATAATCTCAATAATATTTACTTTTTTCATTGGTATTTTGGGAGCACCACGAGAAATATCAACACCAATTATAAAATCAGCTTTACCTTTTAATTCACGAACAGGAAGCGGCGCACTAACACCCGCATCAACGATTAATTTGTCTTTTTGCTTGGTGGGTTCTACAAATCCAGGTATTGATCCACTTTGTGTAACGGCATCAATTAAATCCCCTTTATTATAACAAATAGTCTCACCTGATTGTAAATCGGTGGCATATACATTAAGAGGAATTTTTAGTTCTTCAAATGTTTTTACCGGGATTAAATAGTCAAGTGCTTTTGCTAAACGATCTTTTTTTATTATTGATGTACGAGTCAGAACCATCGCAAATACCAATTTATCTTGAATATATTTAGTTGCTTGTCCAATTACTGATTCAGGATTCTGATCCGATTGTAGTCGACCAACACCCATTTCTTCATATACATCGCTATTAATAAACTCCTTAAATCGTTTATCAACCCATTCCGGATCTTTCGTTGCAGCATACATTGCTCCTATCGCAGCTCCTGCGCTAGTACCTCCAATTACATCAGGAATAACACCATTATTATGCAAAACTTTTAGAACACCAATATGAGCGGCGCCACGGGCCCCGCCACCCCCCAATGCTAATCCTATTTTTAATTTTGACATTTAATTTCTCAATATATTAACTAATATTTCTACTGCCGGGTTTTTGAACGGGAATTTCAGCCAGATATTCCGGCATTTTATTCTCATCAAAACTGATAGTTTTGTATTCTATAACAGACATTTGATTTTTATGCAACTTAATATTTCCGCCACTACGATCCACTATTACCCCCACTCCGACAACTTTCCCGCCATTTTCTTGTACAATTTCGATTAATTCATTTATAGAACCACCGGTGGTGAGAACATCTTCAACTATTAAAATCCGTTCGCCTTTTTCAACAGTAAACCCTCTACGTAGTTTCATTGTTCCGTCTTTTCTTTCGGTAAAAATCGTTTTTGTGCCTAATTGGCGACCAACTTCCGTTCCAACAACGATTCCCCCAATTGCCGGAGAAATGACCGTATCAATGTTATCATTGTCAAAATGGTCAGCTATGATCCTGCCAAATAAAGTTAAATATTCCGGATATTGCAAAACTTTGGCACACTGGAAATATGTTTCACTGTGTCTACCTGAAGTTAGTATAAAATGTCCTTCCAATAATGCCCCAGTAGAACGGAATATTTCTAAAATATCATACTTATCCATTTACTATTTCCCGCATTTCTTCTAGGTATTCTTTTGCAGCATTTTTTATTGTAAAACTACTCATATCTCCCGCAAAACTAATTCCTCTTGATATATTGATAATGGCAATTCCATTATCATTTCCGTATTGCATACTTTTTTTCAAATTGCCACCTTGTACACCAATCCCCGGAATTAAAAATGGTAGTTTGGGTGCAATTTTGCGGATTTTGCGGATTTCCGATGGTGCAGTTGCCCCAACAACCAACCCGATATTATTATTTTTATTAAGGTTTACGGCTAATTTTGCAACTCTTTCATATACTTTATGCTGACCAATTCTTAAATCCTGCAAATTTTTAGCAGAAGGATTAGATGTCCGGCATAAAATAAAAACACCCTTTTCGGGATTTTCAATAAATGGTACGATGCTATCACTGCCCATGTATGGATTTATAGTAACAGCATCAAAACCAAAATAATCAAATATACTAATTGCATATTGTTGAGCAGTATTTCCAATATCGCCGCGTTTTCCATCGGCAATAATTATGCTATTATTTCCGATATATCCAACAATCTTTTCCAGCCACTTAAAACCATCGGAACCCCATCTCTCAAAAAATGCCAAATTCGGCTTATAGCATACGGCAAGTTC
>JAHJCW010000205.1 GCA_018812885.1 bacterium
AATATGAATCATTTGCGAACGCGTTCCGATAGGAGACAAATATCGTGAGATATCCTTTACAGTGCCGGATATTGTGGCGTGTACAGGACTGGAAACATACGCTTCAGTTGAACCAATAACCTGTCCGATCTTTACTGTATCACCTACTTCTACTAAAGACTTGCAGGGAGCGCCGATATGTTGCTGTAAAGGAATAAACACTTCCTTGGGTTTTGGAAGTGTTTCAATCGCAATTGATTCAGTAAAATATTTGAATTCTGTGGGATGAATACCACTTTTGAAGGTTGGGAATTTCACTTTATTCGCTTACTAATTATCCGAAAATGTCGTTTATAATATCCTTTCAATAATTAAAATTACTGAGATTATTTTGCAAAAGAAACGAATAATAGGATAAAAAAGTCCTAAATATTACATATTAATTATTTTTAAATAATCATAATGAAACCCCCACTTTTATTCTACCATTAATAAGGGGGTAATGTCTTTGTACAGTGAGATTATCAGATATTACAAAACAGTTTTAATCTCCACTCTCCATAAACGGTTTCCATTTTTCTTCCGGTGAATGCGGTGTTAAAAGGCTTATAACAATTAAAAAGAATATTGATGTTCCAGCAGCCGGATAAATAATATAATCATAACTCAAGTTTGACAATCCTGCAGAATTTAATGCACCAAATATTATTGTTACAATCATACCGGCAGCGATTGACGAAACACCACCGGCGACAGTTACCCTTTTCCACAAGAAGGCAGCTAAAAGTGCCGGAGTAACCGCTGCACCAACCATTGTATAGGCATATAGTGCCATATCTAAAATGCTAGTAAAAAATGATGACACGATATATGCAACAACTGCTAATAGAACTATCATAATACGTTGAAAACGGATTATTCCCTTTTCACTAATATTGGGATTTATAAATCTTTGATAAACATCCCGTGCTAAATTTGTTGAAGGTACCATTAAAAATGTATTGGCTGTCGAAAATATTATTGCTACTGCTCCTGTTAATAATAATAACCCCGCAACCATTGGTAAATCGTGCCTTGCAATTTGCAATAATATTGTCTCCCCATTCCCCATAATACTTGGATCATTATGATAGATCCCGCGACCGAATACGGCTGTTGCGGCCATTAATGTTTCAATTATAAGTACACCGACAATCATTCCAATTACTGCTTTCCTGGCGGATTTTGCATCCCTGGCAGAAAAGAATTTTTGATAAATACTACTCTCACCTAATAGTAGAAAAAATGTAGGAAAAAACAATCCTAACGCTGGTAATAATCCGAGACGTCCAAATACATCAAAATGAGTAGAAGGTAAATTGGTGATAAGCTCGGTCCATCCTCCGGCACCTTTAAGCGCTAACGGCGCGGCAATCATGATACTAATAATTATCATTAATCCATTTACTACGTCAATTGTAACTATAGACATCATGCCTGCCATTACGGTGTAAAGTACAACCAATCCGGCGATAATCGCTTTTGCGTAAACGGGATCTAAATCGGGAAACAGTAGATTCAGCAATCGCCCACCGCCGATGAATTGGTAGCTCGCAATTGTTAAATACGCAATAATAATTGCGACGGTACCAAGCAAACGCGCCGATGGATGATAACGCTTTTCAAGAATGTCGGGAACCGTGAATTGAGCAATTTTACGTACTTTGCCGGCTAAGAAATAAACAATTGCGATTCCAACCCATGCACCGGCACTCATCCATAATGCAGAGAACCCTTCGCGAAATGCCCGGCCTGCCCCGCCGAACAGACTACCGGAACCAATCCACGTACAAACCAAAGTTCCGACTAACAGATACCAGGGCACGGCACGCCCGGCTACCATAAAATCTTCCTGCGTTTTCACTGAACGACTTTTATAATAACTCACTCCAACTAAAATCGCTAAATAAATTGCTATTACGTAAAAATATGTCATTTTTCCCTCACAAATAAATTTAATTTAGTCATTCATAGCAATAAAAATCATCATATACCTCCCTTTCATCCCCTCCTAAATTAGGAGGGGAATAGGCGTGGTATAAATTAATCCTAATAACTTGAAGTTAGCCAGAAAAAGACTATTCCTTTTTACAGAATTATGTGTCTTTTGTACCTTTTCGTGGCTAATTTTTTTTCTATGAAAATTAAACTCTATTGGCAAGTTCTAATCGCAATGGTGCTCGGTATCACTTTTGCGTTGATTTTCAAAGAACAAGCTTTGATCGCAAAACCACTCGGCACAATATTCATGCGGTTATTAAAAATGATTATTGTTCCTTTAATAATATTTTCAATAACTAGCGGAGTAATTAATCTTGGTAAAAATATCGGACGAGTTGGTGCTAAAACATTTGGATATTATCTGCTCACATCGCTTATAGCGATAGTAATAGGTCTCACATTAGCAAATTTAATTAAACCCGGAGTTGGAATTGATCTTGGTTCAGTTGCCACAGAATTTGATCCCGCCTTATTATCAACACCGAGCTCTCCATTTGATATAATAATCCGTATGATTCCTCTGAATCCGCTCGCGGCAGCAGTTGAAGGCGATATCCTTGGTATTATATTTTGGTGCATAGTTTTTGGCAGTGTAATTCCACAATTGCCAAAAAAACACCGACTTGTATTAAACCAATTTTTCAATGCCGGTTTTGAAGCAATGATGATATTAACGAAAGCAGTAATCATATTTTTACCAATTGGTGTATTTGGATTAATCAGCACTGCCGTAGCAACAACAGGATTTGAGTTATTTAAAGGTGTTGCAATGTATATGGTAACAATAACAATTGGACTAACTCTACATGCTTTCGTTATACTTCCAGTTATCTTCTTCTTATTTACTCGAATAAATCCAATAAAACATTATCGGGCCATTGCACCAGCCATGGCAGCCGCTTTCTCTACAAGTTCTTCAGGAGCCACTTTACCGGTGACGATGGATTGTGTAGAAACAAACGCCGGTGTTTCCAATAAAATCTCAAGTTTTGTATTACCGCTTGGAGCAACAATCAATATGGACGGAACCGCCCTTTATGAATGTGCCGGAGTATTATTTATAGCCCAAGCTCTCGGATTTGATTTATCCTTTACGCAACAATTGATTATTGTAATAACCGCTTTCCTGGCTTCGGTCGGCGCAGCGGCGATTCCTTCTGCTGGACTTGTGATGATATTCATCGTTTTGGATGCCGTCGGTTTGGGGAATCATCCTGGCGCAGCTTTGATAGTCGGTACAATGTTAGCTGTTGACCGCCCGCTTGACATGTACCGCACAGTTGTGAATATCACAAGTGATAGCATCGGTGCAGTTATTGTTGCCAAGAGCGAAGGGGAGAAAGATTTGTATCCAAATCAAAAATAAAATGATAATCAGATTTATTAAAATATTGACCATAAGTTATATCATTTTAGTGGCGATTTTTGCCCAATCCGCTAACGATATACTTGTCCCACAAGGTTGGCCGTCAGATAAACCTTATTGGGACATGCCTATAAATTCTGCAGATTCTTTAGATATACAAGCTTCTAGAAGTTTAAAAAAAACATTAGAATATCAACTTAACCCTTTTCACCAACCAAATGAACTTTATGGAAAAGAAACATGTCATGG
>JAHJCW010000206.1 GCA_018812885.1 bacterium
ATTCCAAAAATATATCGGCATAGACGGGAAAGGTTTTGCACAGACTAATTCACCCTGTTCATTTATTACTGATTTACCACCATTCGAATATGCCTGTACATCCATTCCGAGTCCACGACATTGAATCTCACCACGATGGACTGGTAAATTGGGGTTCCCTAAAACGAAACACGATATAATATCAGTACCTCCCGCTATAGAAGAAAGCATCACATCTTTTTTAACATTTATATAAATATAGTCAAAACTTTCTTCCATGAGCGGAGAACCGGTTGAAAGAATTGCTCTAAGTTTTGACAATTTATAATTAACAATTGGTCGAATTCCTACTGCCTCGCAACTTGCAATATATTTTGCACTGGTGCCAAAAACGGTAATCTCGAGTTCATCTACTAAATTCCACATCGCATTTCCGTCCGGATAAAATGGTGAGCCATCATACAAAACTACGGTAGAGCCAATCGCTGATGCGGAAACTAGCCAATTCCACATCATCCAACCGCAAGTTGTAAAGTAGAAAATTGTGTCATCGCGAGTAAGATTTGTATGTAAACGTAGTTCCTTAAGATGTTGTATTAATGTTCCTCCTGCTCCATGCACAATAGCTTTAGGCATTCCGGTTGTTCCCGAGGAATACATAATATACAAAGGATGATCAAATGGTAATTGCTCAAATTCCAATTCTTGTTTGGAAGTATTTTGGGTGAAATCTTTATAATTAATTCCATTCGGAATATCATTAATATTAACTGAATGTGAAATATATGGATTTACAACAACATATTTTAATGACGGTAATTGTTCAGCAATTTGTTTTACTTTATCAAGATAATTGAACTTTTTACCATTGTAATTATATCCATCTACAGTGAATAATAATTTTGGTTTAATTTGTTGAAAACGATCCAAAACACCTTTTATACCAAAATCGGGTGAGCAGGAACTCCAAATTGCACCGATTGAAGCAGAGGCAAGCATCGCTATTACTGCAATCGGCATGTTGGGTAAAAAACCCGCAATCCTGTCTCCCGGTTGGACACTTGCATTTCTCATTGCGCTAGCTAAAATTAATACTTTTTCATATAATTGTTTATATGTGATATATTGTGGCTTTCTACCTTCACCTTTAAATATTAGTGCAATTTTATCATCTCGATAACGTAAAAGATTTTCGGCAAAATTTAATTTAATACCTGAAAACCATTTAGCTCCCGGCATTTTTGAATCATCATCGACAACCGATTCGATTTTGCCGGTATGAATAATTTTACTAAAATCCCAAAAGGCTTGCCAAAAATCAGCTATATTTTCTACAGACCAATTGTGTAATTCGTTGTAATTTTGCAAGGATAATTGATGATGATAATTCATAAATTCTGAGAATCTTGTCATTTGTGAATCGTGGATTTGGTTTTTTATCGGTTTCCAGAGTATCTTTTTTACAGGATTATCCATATAAAAAAATACAAGTGATAAATATGATAATCACACAAAAATTATTTATTAAAAGAATAAGAAAATTATGAAAATAGCATTTTTAACAGCCGGAGGTATTGCGCCTTGCTTATCCGCTTCAATTGGAGCTTTAATTGAGGAGTATAATCAACTTGCTCCTAAAGCTGAACTAATTGGTTATCTGAATGGCTATAAGGGACTATTGTTAGGAAAAAGTATTAAAATTCCTGAAACAGTAAAAAGCCAAGCTCATATCTTATATGAATTTGGCGGTAGCCCGATTGGTAATAGTCGCGTTAAACTTACAAATATTGAAGATTGTGTGAAAAATGGTTATGTCAAAGAAGGTGAAAATCCTTTACAAGTTGCGGCAAATCAGTTAGTAAAGGATAAAATTGATATTTTACATACCATTGGCGGCGATGATACTAATACTATGGCTGCTGAATTAGCAAAATATTTAAAGGACAATAATTACAATTTAACTGTTGTCGGCATGCCAAAAACTGTGGATAATGATGTTATTCCAATTACACAAACCTTAGGTGCCTTAACCGCAGCTGAACAAGGAGCCATCTTCTTTGAAAACATTGTTAATGAAAATACAACAAGTACTCGTCAATTAATTATTCATGAAGTTATGGGTCGCCATTGCGGGTGGCTTACGGCTACAACGGCGGTTGCGTATCGCCATCGTTTGAATAAACGAACATTTTTCCCTGAGATTCAACTCTCACAAGACAGATGGGACATTGATGCTGTCTATGTACCTGAATTGCATATAGATATGAAATTGGAAATGAACCGATTAAGAAAATTAATGAATGAAAAAGATTGTGTTAACATATTTTTGAGCGAAGGTGCCGGAAAAGATGAAATAGTTGCTGAGATGGAATCGAATGGAGAAGATGTCCCTCGTGATGCATTTGGGCATGTCAAATTGGACAAGATTAATCCAGGTAAATGGTTTGCAGATCAATTTTCAAAAGGGTTAAATGCAGATAGAACTTTAGTACAAAAAAGTGGTTATTTTGCTAGATCGGCAGCTCCAAACTCAAGAGACTTAGCACTGATAAAAGGTTCTGCAATGTTAGCTGCTGAATCAGCTCTTGCCGGTGAAAACGGAGTAGTAGGAATGGATTATGAAGCCAATGACGAATTAAGACTTATTGATTTTCAGAGAATTAAAGGTGGAAAAGAATTTGATATTAAACAAGGTTGGTTTCAAACATTATTGAAATCAATTGGGCAACATACAACGTCCAGTTAAACATGACACACCCCTAATAAAGGGAATTA
>JAHJCW010000017.1 GCA_018812885.1 bacterium
TCGTTTGGATTTAAAAAATTCCAACTCCTTCTCAAAATTAAATTTTATACATAAGAAAGCGAAATGGTTATATAGTGCAACGATTTCAGTAGTTAAAAATTTTTGCCATTCATTGACCATCGGAGTATCAGCCATGCCTTCTAAATGATAACGTGGTGGTGAACCTGCAATAATTTCAACAGATTGGGAATAGCCATAGTGTACGTATCCAGAGTAAACATTTAATATTGATAATGTTGTTTTTTGATGATCAGAAGGGTTGGCTAATTTTTGAATTTTCGATTTTAATTTAGAATCTTTTATTAACTCACTTTGATTATAGATATTTCTTGCATATCCAGCATGAATTTTTTTTGATGGTACTCTATTATGTTTACGTATGGTTTGTACAGGGTCTTTCGAATCTGAGAATTCTTCGGCGAAAAATTCATTTATATATTGCTCCTGTGATTTTGATAGTTTCTTATCAGGATAATTTTCTAGAAGGAAGGATAAATCAGCACAGCATTCTTTAATTGTTCGAAGTAAAACAGCTATTTCTAAAAAAAAGCCTCTTTCAAATAAAACTACAATTGAATTAAGACTGCTTAATATACGTCCGGTTTTTATTAGACATAACGTCTCTATACTTTCCTTGGCGTATCGAAATTTAGGAAATCCAGAGATATTAATAAATTTTGGTGGTCCAACATATTTGTTTAGTTTGTTAAAAAATACATAAAAATCTTTTACTGACTGTTCAAATATTTCAATCATTTTTTGTATTACCGCACAAATTTACTAATTATTTTATTTATCTACACGAATGCTCAACAAAATATTTTGTAACGAGTTAACGCAATTTGCATGTAGGCATCGATTAGCGTAATTTTATAATAAATTAGCAAAAATAATAATATAGCAATACATGAAAGGATAAAATTATGCCAGAACCTACAGTAGCAGGGATTAAACCTAAAATTACCGAACTCGAAAAAGGAAAAACATACGCTTGGTGTGCCTGTGGAGATTCAAAGGACCAACCATTTTGTGATGGATCACACCAGAAGACAGAATTTAAACCGGTAGTTTTTAAGGCAGAAGGCGGGAAAGTTGCCTTATGCATGTGTAAAAAGACCAAGGGTGCACCTTTTTGTGATGGGAGTCATACAAGTTTATAGTACCTAAAAATTACTTTTTAAAAAAGAGGCAAATTTTACATAATAAGCTTTAATCGATAATTATGTAATAGATTAATATTTTGTAACGAATCACCGTAATCTACATCTAAGCAACGATTGGTGCAATTCCTCGAATATATGATATACATAACCGATAGAATTAGTATCTCCGAAGCGGAAATACAAGAAGACTTTGTGCGGGCATCCGGTCCGGGGGGGCAGAATGTGAATAAGGTTGCTACAGCGGTGCAGTTACGTTTTAATGTAGCTAATTCTCCTAACTTGCCGGAAGAAATGAAGATCAAATTGATAAAATTAGCCGGTCGGAAAATGACAGATGATGGAGTATTAATTATTGATGCGCGACGGTACAGAATGCAAAACCGCAATAGGGAAGAGGCGTTAAAAAGGTTAGTGGTGCTGATAAGAAAAGCAACTGAAAAGCCTAAAAAACGCATAAAAACTAAGCCGACAAGAACGGCAAGGGAAAAACGGTTGCAGATTAAGAAACAACGCAGTGCGGTAAAAACATTGCGAAAAGGTGTGGATATTCATGATTAATGTAAATCGTTTATGGAACTTTTTGATATATGGAGCATCAATAAAGAAATTGGACTAAAATTTTGAATATTTGTAACTTTAATTCTATCAAAAATTCTATATCGGGCGATTTTGTATAAAAAATAACAGTTTTACGGAGGAAAGGATTTGGCAAAAACAACAAAAATAACTTCAGGATCAAATCGTAGTATCAGCTTGTATCTTTCCGAAATTGGAAAATACGAGCCATTACCACCAGAACGCGAAGTTGAATTAGCAATTCGCATTCAAAAGGATGATGATTTGGCGATGAAAGAATTAATTGAGTCAAATTTACGATTTGTTGTTTCAGTAGCAAAAAAATATCAGGGTAACGGCTTATCACTAGCCGATCTGATCAATGAGGGGAATCTCGGTTTAATAAAAGCCGCCAAGCGATTTGATCACTCACGCGGATTTAAATTTATTTCATATGCCGTTTGGTGGATTCGTCAATCAATTTTGCAAGCGCTTGCCGAGCAAGCTCGATTGATACGCTTACCATTAAACCGCGTAGGAACTATCACAAAGATTACTCGTGTTGCCGAAAAACTTGAAGCGGAAATCGAACGTCAACCAAAAGCTAATGAAATTAGCCACCAATTAGAAATGACACCGGATGAAGTTGTTAATGCAATGCAGTACTCACGCCGACATAGCTCCTTAGATACACCCTTTCAAGACGGTGAAGACAATTCTTTGATGGATGTACTAGAAGATACACATGATATGAGTCCGGATGAGATGTTAATGCGTGAATCAATGAAAGACGACGTCATGTCATCTTTAGATACTTTGGCGGGTAGAGAACGTTCAGTCATTGAAATGTATTATGGGATTAACCGTGAGAGTGCTTTAACACTCAATGAAATTGGTGAAGAGTTTAACTTAACTCGTGAGCGGGTAAGGCAGATCAAAGCTAAGGCAATTCAACGCTTGGGACATAAATCGCGTAGTAAAATGCTAAGGAAATATTTAGGTTAATTCACATTATATTCCCCCCTTGAGAGGGGTCTCCGATTTATCGGAGGGGGTGTGTTAATAATATAGAAAACGTCCCGCAAATGCGGGACGTTTTATTTAATAAAATAAGAGTAGAGACAAGGCATGCCTTGTCTCTACATAATAATTATTGATTCCGTTTTCCCCACCAGTAAATTCCGGCTCCAACAAAAATAAAGAATAAAAAACCGCCTATTACTTTTATTTCATAAACTAAAATATTTGTTGCGCCAGGTGAAGGAATGATAGACATTATCATTGCAAAAATTGTGGTGATCAATCCTGATATTCCTACCAATGTTGCAAGCCAATTATTCTTTGGAATTGATATAACATCTTTATTCTCTCCAATATTTTTCCGTCTTAATACTATGTATGCGGAAAACATATAGGCATACGGAATAAAATAAACCAAAAGGGTTGTATCTAATAATATTAGATAGGCTTCCCTAACTGTTGTACCTACAAAACTCATTACTATAAATGCTGTAGCAACTATTCCTTGTATGATAATTGCGATGTGTGGTGAACCGAATTTAGGATGTACCTTTCCAAATCCTTTTGGTAGATATTTATCCACGCCTGCTACAAAAGGCATACGAGCGGCTCCGGTAAACCAAGCCATTAAACCGCCAAGTCCTCCTAAAGTTATGAATAAGGCTAAAATTTGGCTTGTCCAACCTAATCCGAGCTTTACACCCATTGCGGCTATTCCTTGTAAAAAACCACTGATGATATTGATTTCGGAGGATGGTAAAGCAACCAATAATGAAAATGTTCCTAATAGATATACAATTGTAATTATTATACCTGAATAAATAGTTGCTTTGGGAATAACTTTTTGAGGTTGTTTTATTTCCCCGGCAAGAACTGCTGCTAATTCTAAACCAGCAAATCCAAAGCACATTGAAGCCCAAAATGATAATTTATCAAATGTAATTATATTGCTGAAGAAGCTTTCCACCGGCATAGGATTCGCAACCCCATATTTTGCAATGGCAATTATTCCAAATGCTATTAGAAAAGTCCCGGAAATCCATGTACCAATACCGCCAATGTTGTTTATCCATCGTCCTAATTTGAGTCCGATAATGTTAAAAATCATCACTATCCACAAGGCAAGCAAGGAAAATGCCATAACATATATTTTTTTTTCTCCAAGCGCCTGATAGCCATCGCCTAGTACAAATACGGATATTCCTGCAATGTAAACTAATAGATTAGGGAAATAAATTAAATTATTAGTCCAATAGCACCAACCTGATAAAAATCCGTGAAATTCGCCGAATGCTTTTTTGGTCCAAAGATAAATTCCACCTTCGCCGGGAAGTCGGGTTGTAAGTTCAATTACGGCAAACGCTTGCGGAATGAAAAAAAACATTAATGCAGCAATCCACAATACAATTGAAGTATTTCCACCCACTGCCGCAAGCGATATCCATCGCAGACCAACTATTGCAGTAACATTTAGTAGTACGATATCCCATAATTTTAGTGTTCGGGTGAGTTTCATAAGTGTTAATTTAAGATTTAAGATTTAAGATTGGAAGTAGATTGGTAGTGAGGTTCAGAAATATTAGCCACTAATGATATGAAATAACACGAATGCATTTATTATAAAAATCCGAAATGTAAATTTTCTACTGCAACTGCATCTGTTAATACAACTTTTTCTTTACCCCTTGACCCCAAACCTCTAATCCCTGATATTTACCAATTCACGTTTCACATTAATAATAATTTCAGGTAAATTCTATTATTCAAAACAATAACTAGAGTTTAACGGAGAGAACATGCCTTACAAAAATATTGCAGTTGCCTTAGCCGGAAAAGCAGATGAAATACCAATGATTGATGAAGCCGTTCGGTTAGCAATTAATTTGAAAGCGAAAATATCTGTACTACATGTAAATGATCCTCACGCTGGCGAAATATCAATGATGATGGATAGTCCTAAAAAATTTACACAAGATGATTTTATCAAAATGTTTTATGACGCCGGACATGAAGAAATTGCCAAAAGAATTGAAGTAAAGATTGTAGAAAATACTTCGGTTAGCAAAGGTATTGCCGGATTAGCAGCAGATTGCGATTTACTGATATTAGGACATGATAAAATGAACAAAATGAAGGAAATACTGACAGATTCAATTGATGAAGTCATTGTTAATGTTTCAAA
>JAHJCW010000207.1 GCA_018812885.1 bacterium
AGGAGGGGAAAAGGGGAGGTAGAAAATCAATAAATTTATAAACTTATTACTTATTAACAATAACTGTTTTTCCCTAATTTCCTCAGTAATGTCTAAAATAAAATCAATAATTTGCGTTAATGAGTAGCCGCGTTCTAAGCAGTTCAATTCTAGGAATTGATGCCTATATTGTTGAAGTTGAAGCAAATTTATCCCGCGCTCAACTACCGCGTTATATAACCGTTGGATTACCGGATAATGCCGTTAAAGAGAGCAGGGAGCGAGTAACTGCAGCAATCACAAATAGCGGCTACAAATTTCCCCATGCCCACATTACGATCAACCTTGCTCCGGCTGATATCCGCAAGGAGGGCTCGGCATTTGATCTGCCGATTGCTATCGGCATTTTGGCAGCAACCGGAGTGGTTAATCAAGATTATTTGAAAAAATTAATTTTGCTTGGTGAACTTGCTTTAGATGGTTCACTAAGACCGGTAAAAGGTGTGCTGCCAATATCTATTTGCGCTAAACGCGATGGAATTAATGGCATAATTTTGCCGGTTGAGAATGCTAAAGAAGCAAGTGTTGTAGATGGAATTAGAGTTGCCGGAGTAAAAACTTTAAGCGAAGTTGTCTCAATTTTAAATGGTAAATTGACTATTGAAGCGGAAAAACTTGATCGTGAAATGTATTTCAAAAAACAGCGTATTTATTCAGTCGATTTTGAAGATGTAAAAGGTCAGGAACAAGTTAAAAGGGCATTGGAAGTCGCTTCTGCGGGCGGTCATAATGTAATAATGATCGGTCCTCCCGGTTCGGGGAAAACCATGCTCGCAAAACGTTTCCCGACAATTTTACCTGATTTGGTATTAGATGAAGCCTTAGAAACAACAAAGATCCATTCGGTGGCAGGTTTACTTCCTGACGGTATTGGATTAATCGCTACGCGACCATTCCGTTCACCGCATCATACAATTAGCGATGCCGGCCTAATCGGCGGAGGAACTATTCCGAAGCCGGGAGAAGTAAGTTTAGCGCATAATGGTGTATTATTCTTGGATGAATTACCGGAGTTCAAAAAGAATGTTTTAGAAGTAATGCGTCAACCATTAGAAGATGGCGTAGTAACGATTTCCCGCGCGACTGTTTCATTGAGCTATCCGGCACGATTCATGTTAATTGCTGCCATGAATCCTTGTCCGTGCGGATATGCAACCGACCCAAATAATGAATGCACTTGCAATCCACAAATGATTCAAAGATATATGAGTCGGATATCCGGTCCACTATTAGATAGAATTGATATTCATATTGAGGTACCGGCAGTTCCATTTACTGAGTTAGCTGAGAAAGTATCTGGTGAGAAGTCCAATAAAATTCGTTTGCGCTGTCAAAATGCAAGAGAGATTCAGCTGAAACGATTTATTAAAACAGCCGGAATGTTTACAAATGCGCAAATGGAATCAAATGAATTACGAGAATTTTGCAGATTGGATAAACAATCATCATTGTTATTGAAAACAGCGATGGAAAAACTTGGCCTCTCCGCCCGTGCCTACGACCGTATATTAAAAGTATCGCGCACCATAGCGGACTTGTGTAAAGAAAAAGAAATCAAGTCCGAACATCTTTCAGAAGCCATTCAATACCGCAGTTTAGATCGGCAATTGTGGTTGGGATAGTTTTTAACTAATGAATTTTAAATAAAATATAAATAAGGAAAATAAAAATGAAAAAAGGACTATGGTTAATTATAATAGTTGCAGTAATTGGGCTATTAGTATTGTGGGGAGTAAAAAAGTACAATACCTTAGTTGGAATGGATCAGGATGTCCAAAATGCCTGGGCAAAGGTTGAAAGTGCTTATCAAAGACGTACAGACCTTATTCCTAATTTAGTAAACACAGTCAAGGGATATGCTTCTCATGAAAGGGAGACCTTGGAGGGTGTAATAAATGCTCGTGCAAAAGCATCTCAAGTTCAAATTGATCCGACCAATATAACAGCCGAACAGTTTGCTGAATTTCAAAATGCACAAACCGGATTAAGTTCAGCTCTTTCTAGACTATTGGTTACTGTAGAAAGATATCCTGATCTTAAAGCGAATCAGAATTTCCTTGAACTTCAAAGTCAATTGGAAGGTACAGAAAATCGCATTAAAGTTGAACGGGATCGGTTCAATGATACTGTTAAAGGATTTAACACTTTTGTAAAAAGGGTACCTAATAATATTGTTGCAGCGTTATTCAATTTTGATGTTAAAGATTTCTTTGAATCGGCACCGGGAGCCGAAGAAGCCCCCGTAGTTGAATTTTAAATTGAATAAAAAAGATAGTTTTTTTTCTCCAGCGGAAGAGAAACGTATTATATCAGCCATTAAAAAAGCTGAAAAAAATACGTCAGGGGAAATTAGAGTTCATATTGATGAAACATTAGGGTCTAATCCACTAGATCGTGCCAAAAAAGCATTCCGACAAATGGAGATGCATAAAACCCGAGATAGGAATGGCGTATTGTTTTACATTTCCACTCGAGATAACGGTTTTGCAATTTGGGGTGATGTTGGTATAAATAAAATCACTCCTGACGGATTTTGGGATGAAATCAAGGACACAGTCATAGACATGTTTAGTAAAAACAAGAGAGTCGAAGGACTATTGAAAGGAATAAAAATGGCTGGTGATTCTCTAAAAGAATATTTTCCGTACATCTATGATGTAAATGAGTTGACAGATGAAATCTCTCGTAAAAAAAAATAATCTAAAAAGAATATCTTTATTGTTTACAGTTTTGCTTATTCTGTTGAATATCG
>JAHJCW010000208.1 GCA_018812885.1 bacterium
CCAAGTTGAATCATTAATTTTTGTAATGCTAATCTGATTAATGCGCCAGATGCTCTCGGTGATTCAGAAAATACATTTGCGGCTTCGATATAATCTTCTCTTATGTCTGTATTTAAGTCTTCATTTGGCATTTCGACAGGCACAGTTTTTGGATATATTATTTTACCTTTATACCATATGACATAATTCGAGCAATGTTCACATTTCGAAATATTCCAATCATGACTAAGGTTTTGTGAAAAGTGTGACAATGAGGTATATGGCCCAAAATTATGAATATGTTGTGCTAAGAAATGAGCCCAATGTTGTTTTGAATAAACTCCGCAATGTGGACAATGAAACTTTAACTCACAAAATTTTGGTGGATAATATTTCTCTTTTTTCATAGTTTTTCCTATTTATTCTTATATGGCACATGTTTTTGACTAAAATACTTAACCTGAGCGCGTTTTAAGGCACCGGATAGTAGAATTAATGAAAGCAGATTAGGTATAGTCATAAAACCAAGGGCGGCGTCACCAAAAGCCCAAATGGCTTCTAATTCCGCAATTCCACCGATGAAAACAAAAGTTACAAAAACCCATTTATATGGTAAAATAGATTTTTCGCCGAAAAGATATTCAGTTGCACGGTCACCGTAAAAAGACCAACTAATAATTGTTGAAACCGCAAACAGTACAATTGCAAGTGTTATGATTTTATCCCCATAAGCAAATAGCCAACTCAATCCTTCTTTAAATGCAAAAGAGGTTAACAAACTGCTGTTCAATAATTCTCCCGCAAATGATGGATCAATCCGCGTTACATAAAACTCTGTATGATGCCATGCACCCGTTGTAAGAATTACTAAGCCGGTTAAGGTGCAAATTAATAATGTGTCAATAAATGGTCCAAGCATGGAAACTGTGCCTTCCCGTACCGGGTACTTTGTCTTGGCTGTGGAGTGGGCAATTGCTGCGGACCCTTGTCCGGCTTCGTTAGAGAACAAACCGCGTTTCACCCCCCACATCATTGTGTTCATTATTATCAGGAATGCACCTCCGCCAACTCCCGCTACCTCTGCCGGTGGATTAAACGCCATTTGGAAAATCAATCTAAAACTTTCGCCAACTGCCCCGGCATTTGATAGCAAGATTAGTCCGGTAGCCGATACATAAATTATTGCCATAAAGGGTGCTAAGAATCCGGTTACACTGCCAATGCGTTTAATTCCGCCGATGATGACAAGAGCAACGATTCCCGCCATGGCAAGTCCGCTGAATATTTGCTGAAACGACAGCGTAAAACCTTGCCACAGGGCAAATTTGGAAGTAAGCCAATGCGATGTTCCTACAACCTGCGTAACCTCTGAATATATTTGATCTGATACCGTAAACGACTGGATAGCATTACCTGTTGCAAAAGAACAGATTACCGTAAATACTGCAAAACTCACCGCAAGCCATCTATATTTTACTCCTAATCCATGCTCGATTGTGTACATCGGTCCACCGGCAGTAAATCCTTTAGCGTCAATTTCGCGATAACGTAAAGATAGTGCACTTCCCGCATATTTTAATGTTGTACCAAAAAAGGCTGTGATCCACATCCAGAATAGTGCACCGGGTCCGCCGTAGTATATCGCAGTTGCGACACCGGCAATATTACCAATGCCAACCGTAGCCGACAGGGCTGTGGCAAGTGCTTTAAAGTGAATTAAATCACCCTCATCTTTGGGATTATCGAATATACCGGCTGTAACCCGAACACCATGCCAAAAGTATCGGAGTTGCGGAAACCCAAGTTTAACAGTCATAAAAATACCCGACCCCACCAGAAGAATAACCATTAAAGGTACGGGTCGATTAGCGGGGAAAGACCAAACCGCATCGAAAAATTTACCTCCGTAAGCGTATAAAAGAAGAGCGATAATACTAAAAAGAATAATTCCTGCGGTCGATCTTTTCATACTGTATCCTTGAATTTGGGCATAAAATTAAGTGGAAGTTTACAATAGAATGTTGGTATTCAAAAATATGAAATCTTACACTCCTTTTTGTCATTCCCGATTTAGTCGGGAATCCATGAACAATAAAAAATTATTATAAGCTATAATTATTTGAATTCGATAATTTCAGGATGATAACAATTAATAAATCAATGCAATACATACTTATATTATTTGGATGGTTGACAGCAGTTGGTATCTATCAAAGTCATAAGACCTTACCTGATGGACTAAATTACCGTAGTGAAGTTTATCAAGTTGCTGAAGGGGATATCGAATTTCTCGCTGATTTAACATATGAAGATTCTATTGGCAATATAATACATGAACAGGAAATTTATGATACTATAGATTCTCTAATTAGCAGTGCTGAAAAGTATATCCATCTTGATATGTTCCTTTTCAATTCCTTTTTAGGCCCGGCAAATTATGCCTATCGTGAATTGTCTCCTGAATTAACGAAAACGTTAATATCAAAAAAAGTTACCAATCCAAATATTAAAATTGATTTTATAACAGATCCGTTGAATACGTTATACTATGGATATAAATCACCTGAATTACAATTATTACAAAATTCAGGCATAAATGTAATAATAACTGATTTAAGAAAAACACGAGATAATACATATTTGTTTTCACCGGTTTGGAGAACATTTATCCAGTGGTTTGGTAATACGGATGAAG
>JAHJCW010000209.1 GCA_018812885.1 bacterium
AAGGTTTCTTCTTCCGCTTCCTCAGCAGTTGCGTGTGCGGTATGACCTTCTTGCCATAAAAATTCAGTAGTACGTAAAAATAGCCGCGTACGCATTTCCCATCGCACAACATTGGCCCATTGATTTATTAATAAAGGTAAGTCACGGTAAGACTGAATCCATTTTTTATACATTGCCCATATAACCGTTTCCGATGTTGGGCGGACAATTACTTCTTCTTCCAATTTTGATTCAGGATCTACAACAACCTTTCCGTCGACAGATTTCAGCCTTGTATGAGTTACAACTGCACATTCCTTAGCAAAACCTTCAACATGTTTTGCTTCTTGGGCTAAAAAGGATTTAGGTATAAATAATGGGAAATAGGCATTAACATGTCCAGCTTCCTTTATCATGCTATCTAATTCATGTTTTACATTATCCCATAAGGCAAAACCATATGGTTTGATTACCATTGTCCCTTTAACTGGTCCGTGCTCCGCTAAATCAGCTTTTTTTACTACATCATTATACCAAGCTGAAAAGTTCTCACTTTGTGGTGTAACACCTTTCGACATTATTATGTATCCTTAATTAAAATTGTCTTAAAATTAGCGGGGTTAATTTGGCTAAACAAAGATTAATTATACTTATCCGTTGCCTGTAATATGAAAGAATCAACCATGCACTACAACAGAACATTAAACAAGGAGTTCTCAAGATTATTAGAGGATAGCGGAGAACTTAGATGGCTGTTTGAATATGTAAAGGGAAGAGATGACTTAGATTTTTTAATAGGAAAGAGCAACAATAACCAGTGGATTTCTATTTACAGAGGACTTTCTAGAATACTGACAATTAGAAAGACTCGTGAACAATTAGAATTTAGAATTGATGCTGCGGAAGCATATAAAAAAATATCAAGTGACATTTATGGAATAAAACGTTTGTCACAATGCTTCAAAAACGAGATAGACAGCCTAATTTCAGTAGTGGAGAAGGATACAAAATTTGACCGTTACTATAATAACAAAAAAGAAGGCTTCTACCAAAATGAACTATCAAGAAAATTCGGTATTTGCGGGTTGCAATCTGATGATTTCGTAATAATAGATAAAGAAGCCTTAATAGGATACACTAACATTACCGAAAAAAATAAAGTCTACGGCAGAATTCGCAAAGGATACGAAGAACTTCAAAAATCCATTTCTAAAAATGACGCAAAACGATACGGAAAAGAAATTGATAAAAAATCAATTGGAAATGAACTTGATTTCCTTGCCTTTGATAAAGAGGGCAACATCTTACTTATTGAATATAAACACGGAACAAATACTTCCGGAATATATTTAAGTCCACTTCAAATAGGAATGTATTATGATCTTTTTACTGAATTTCCTAAAGAAAAATTGGAGATGGCAGTAAATGAAATGTTAGAGCAGAAAAAAAGAATAGGGTTAATCAATCCAAATTGGAAGACACCAAAAATAAAAAAGATTATACCCGTATTAATAATTTCAGATTATAATGATAAAAGTTCCGCTAAACAAAAATACTGTGAGATTTTAAAATTTGTAAGAGGTTTAAAAGGAGATGATTTTCTAAAGAATATTAGAACCTACAATTACACATCCCAAGATGGATTAACTAAATGGTAAATTGTGAAGTTTAAAATCCATAGAGGAACACAAGAGATTGGTGGTTCATGCGTTGAGCTTTGGACCGATACAACAAAAATTGTTGTTGATATAGGTATGCCTTTGATAGCATCGGACGGAGAAGAATTTAATTTTAAACAGTACGAGAATCTGACAACTTTAGATTTAGTTCAAAAGGGTGTTTTGCCTGACATTAATGGTTTGTATGAAAATTCTACATCAAAAGTTGACGGTATTTTAATCTCACATTACCATCAAGATCATCACGGATTTTTGTCCTTTGCAGACAATTCTATTCCCATATTCACCGGTGAAGCGACACAAAGCATTTTGCAATTCAGTGAAATATTCTTTAACAGAAAGAAATCAGATAAACAATTTCACAACTTTACCAAAGATAGCTCATTTTCAATTGGCGACTTCAAAATTAAACCTTATTGGATGGATCATTCGGCTTTTGATGCCTATGCTTTTTTAGTTGAAGCTAACGGTAAACAACTTTTCTATACTGGTGACTTTAGAGGTCATGGAAGAAAAGATAAGGTGTTCAAGTGGTTTCTACGCAATACTCCTCAAAATGTGGACTACCTTTTAATGGAAGGAACAACAATCGGGAGAGGGAAACAAACATTTCCATCAGAAAAAGACTTGGAAGAAGATTTTATAGAGGTTTTCAAATCAAAGCAAGAAATCAACTTCATAACGACTTCAGCTCAAAATATAGACCTTCTCGTTACTATTTATAGGGCATGCAAGAGATCAAATAAGTTATTAGTCGTTGATGTTTATGCAGCCGCTATCATGAAAGAAATGGCAAAATATGCGACAATTCCATATCCTTCAATATCATTTCCTGAAATCAAGGTAATGTACCCATACTTCCTGAGTAAAATGATTGCCGATAAGATTGGAAAAGAGTTCTTGTATCAGTTTAAATCTTTCAAGATTACTAAAGAGGAAATTTCGAAAAAAAGAAAAGAAATTGTCTTTCTGATTAGACCCTCAATGAAAATGGATATTGACCATATTGACAACATGGAAAACGGGAATTTTATATACTCTATGTGGAGCGGATATCTCGAACAACCAAAAACAAAAGCATTTGTTGATTACTTAAAATCAAAGGGATTTTCTTTTCATCAAATCCATACAAGTGGACATGCAAACGTTGAAACTTTGAAAGAAATAGTTCATGCAATACAACCCAAAAACCTTGTACTGATCCATACCTTTGATGGAGATCATTACAAAGAAATTTTTAAAGATGTAAAGGTGACACAATTAAGGGATAAAGAAGAAATAAAAATACAATGAAAACAAAATGTATAAATGGCATTAAAATTACTTGTAACAAAACTTGTCCAATCACAAACATATGAATCTCAAAGACATCGGTTATAATGCTATTGTAAATAAATATGTAGAAGATAATCGATTAGATAAATCTTCTATCGGGCGCATAATTGCTGTTTTTAGAGATATGTATCTTGTTAGAACTGATTCAGCTGAACTTAATGCCACCAATACCGGCAATCTTCAAAATTCAATAGATGATAAATCCGAGTTACCGATAGTCGGAGATTGGGTTTGCCTTAATAAATATGATGATAAAAATGCTTTTATTACACAAGTATTTCCGAGGAATAATTTTATAGAAAGACGTTCTATTGGAAAGTCGGTCAATAAACAAGTAATTGCCGCCAATATTGACTTTGGATTTATTGTTGAGGCAATTACAGAAAATTTCAATATAAATCGCATTGAACGATACTTGGCAATTTGCAATTCCGCGAATGTTAAACCAATAATCATTTTGACTAAAATTGACATTATTAGCAATCGTGAGTTAAATAACGCCATTAATGAGATTAATAAAAGGATCGACAATGTACCAATTTTTACCATTAGTAATTTAAATAAAACTGGCATTGACGAATTAAAAACTACTTTACTAAAAGGTAAAACATACTGTTTATTAGGCCTTTCGGGTGTCGGAAAATCAACTTTATTAAATATTTTAGCAGAAAAAAATGTGATGAGAACCAGCTCGATTAGCGAGAGAACAAACAAAGGAGTACATACTACTACACATCGGGAATTATTTCTACTTAATAACGGAAGTATTTTCATTGATAATCCTGGCATGAGGGAAGTGGGTCTTACCGATTCCGCAGAAGGCATTGAAATGACTTTTGATAGAATCTATGAACTTGCTGGAAACTGTCGCTTTAGCGATTGCATGCATACACATGAAAAGCATTGTGCTGTTTTATCGGCTGTTGAAGAGGGTCGTCTTGAAAAAGCCACTTATGATAATTACATTAAAATGACAAAAGAACAATTTCATTTCAATGCTACACTTGTGGAAAAAAAGAGACAAGATAAAACATTTGGGAAAATGATTAAAAACATTATGAAAGATAAAAAACTTATGAAGAAATAATATGCTAAGTAAATCAGATATCAAACTTATTAAATCCCTGGAAAAGAAAAAGTATCGAACACTTCATCAATTATTTGTAATTGAGGGTGAACGATTAGTATCTGAAGCAATTCAATCTAAGGTTGTTATAAAACAGATATACATAACTGATGAATTCATAGCAAAACCTCAACATGATTCTCTCATGGATTTAATTGCGGAAAATGCTATAATTACTAACTATATTAGTGAAAAGGAAATGAAGGGAATTTGCGATACTGTATCTC
>JAHJCW010000210.1 GCA_018812885.1 bacterium
AAACAAATACTGTTTCTCCCCGACGAATATTTGCTCGATCAATCAGCATTGTATAGGCCGTTTCAGCAACAAGCGGGAATGCAGCTGCTTCTTCAAAACTCATGCTTTTAGGAATAATTCGCAAATGATCAGCATTTATAGCCATGTACTCACATTGCGTTCCATCTTGATTTTCACCAAAGATCCCCCACTTTTCACAATAATTTTCCTTATTCTGCTTACACCATCGGCACTTGCCACAGTAAGTAAGCGGCTGAATTAATACTTTATCACCTATTGAAAATTCTGATACTTCCCGGTCAACCTGTTCAATGACTCCCGCTCCATCACTTCCCATTATCATTGGCAGGGGAACACCGGGAATTCCTTTCCTAACCCAAATATCCAGGTGATTCAACGCCGCCGCCCTTATCTTAACCAAACATTGATTATTTGCAATTTGGGGAATAGCTACGTCTTCATATTTTAATACATCAATTCCGCCATGCCGATGTATTCTAACCGCTTTCATATTCATCTAGTAAGCGGTAATTGGTAATAAGTAATGAGAAAGTTTTTACTAAATAACGTACTTTTAATAGACATAGAATTTTCTTTTCACGTCTTACTTATTTCTTATTACTATCTTTTATATCTTTAAACTCAGCATCCTGAATATTCATTTTGGAATATTTTTTCTTTGAACTTTTCTTGCCTGACGATTTATTGATTTTACTTAAAGCATTATATTTAAGGTAAAACGTATATCCAATATAGGCTAATGCTGCTACTATAATTAATTTTAACATTATTAAAAACCTGTTGCAGGGTTAAAGAATTTAGTGCCGGTAATTGGTTGTCGTACCACGTTTATTATTTCCTCTAAATCCTTTTTGTTGTTTACAAAATCTATATTATTCGTATTGATTATCAACAAAGGCGTATCTTGATATCTAAAGAAATATTCGTTATAGACTTGATTGAGAGCATCTATGTAATCACGAGATATATTTTTTTCAAATGATCTTTTCCGCTTACTAATATTTTTCATTAATGTATCGGTATCGGCTTGTAGATAAATAACTAAGTCCGGATTAATCACATTACGTTCTAATAGATTCGCTACTGTATCATATAGCACCATTTCCTTTTCGTTTAAATTTAATGATGCAAATAATCTATCTTTTACGAACATATAATCGGTTACAATTAAATTATGAAAAATATCAACTTGTTTTAATTCTTGCTGTTGTTGATATCTTTGCAATAAAAAATATAATTGCGTTTGAAAAGCAAATCGTTCTGGGTCATCGTAAAAATCAGCCAAAAATGGATTTTCCTCAAATTGTTCCAAGATTGTACGCGCACTTAATTTATCCGCTAATAGCTTAACTAAACTCGTTTTCCCTACCCCTATTGGTCCCTCGATGGCAATATAATATAAGTTTCTCATGCGTTTGAGCCTATTATATGTTTCAATACTGTTGATTTATCGGTACAACGCTTTAGCAGCTCTTTTATTGTGATTTTCCAACCTGGAACAATATAATTTGGGGCTAATTCGTTAAATGGAACAAGGACAAATCGCCGATAGGGAATACCCGGGTGGGGTATCGTTAATTCTGCTGTTTCTAAGAACGAATCTCCAAAAGTTAATATATCAATATCAATTGTTCTGGGAGCGTTTTTTTTATGTTGGCTTGGACGACCCAATAGTCTTTCGATATTCTTAATCTCATCTAAAAATTCAAATGCTGTGAAAGTAGTATTTATTTCAACTACAGTATTTAGAAATTCCGGTTGATTGGTATTAAATAATGGTCTAGAACTATAAAATGAAGCACTTCTCAAGGCATTGTTTTCATGATATTCTTCAAGTATCGTAATTGTCCCAGCTAAATTTGCTTCCCTATCACCAATATTTGAACCCAAAGATAAATATATTTTTTCATTCATAATCATTCTTGGTTCGCTCTATTTCTACTTCAACTGTATCTAATACGCCTTTTACCGGTGCCTGCGGTTTGCGCACTCTAACAATTACCTTATCTGTTTTATATTTACGCAAAACCGAATCTGCAATACGTTCAGCAAGTGTTTCAATCAAATAATGCTTATTCCTTTTTGTACAATTTTGTACCGTTTTGTAGATTTTTTCGTAATTAAGTGTATCTTTCAAATTATCAGATTGACCGGCTTTTTTAAGATCTTGGTACAGATCTAGGTCAACTTCAAATTTACCACCAAGTGACTTCTCGGATTCACTTACTCCATGATAACCGTAAAAAACCATATTCTTTAATCGTATTACATCCATAACTAATAAATTTACCGAATAGTGTTAAGTGTAGTCAAGAAATGCTAATAAAAAGAAAAGCCCTCAACGTAATGAAAAGGGCTTTTCAAAAATCGATAATTATTCGATTACATCATTCCGCCCATTCCACCCATTCCTGGATCCATCGAAGGCATATGCGTATCTTTCTCAGGTACTTCAGTTATTGCGGCTTCGGTAGTTAGTAACAAACCTGCTATTGATGCTGCATTTTCTATCGCAACACGAGCAACTTTGGTTGGATCGATGATACCCGATTTGAACATATTTACATATTTGTCCAATCTTGCATCATAGCCATAATCACCTTTTCCGTTAAGTACGTTATTTACAACTATCGACGGCTCAGCACCGGCATTGGCTGCAATTTGTCTAAGGGGTTCTTCTAATGCACGACGCATAATTTTCACGCCAACCATCTGATTCTCAGATACTTTAACATTATCTAAGCCTTTAATACATCTTAAAAGAGCAACTCCACCACCGGGAACGATACCCTCTTCAACTGCAGCACGTGTGGCATGTAAGGCGTCTTCTACGCGAGCTTTCTTTTCTTTCATCTCAACTTCAGTCGGGGCACCGGCATATAAAACGGCAACACCGCCAGAAAGCTTTGCTAAACGCTCTTGTAATTTTTCACGGTCATAATCAGAGGTGGTTTTATCAATCTGTACTTTAATTTCATTGATGCGGGCTTTGATCTTACTTGTTTCGCCACTTCCACCAACAATTGTTGTATTATCTTTATCAGATACTACGCGTTTGCAGGTACCAAGATATTCCAATGTGGCATTTTCTAATTTATACCCTTGATCTTCAGATATGACAGTAGCGCCGGTTAAAACAGCAATATCTTCCAACATCGCTTTGCGACGATCACCAAAACCAGGAGCTTTTACTGCTAATACTTTAAATGTACCGCGTAATTTATTTACTACTAATGTAGCTAAAGCTTCACCTTCAAGATCTTCAGCGATAATCATGATAGATTTACCGGTTTGAACTACTTTTTCTAAAATCGGCATCAGATCTTTCATGGTACTGATTTTTTTATCATAGACTAATAAATACGGATCATCTAATTCAGCTTCCATATTATCGGAATTTGTTACAAAATATGGAGACAGATAACCACGGTCAAACTGCATACCCTCAACAAATTCGAGATACGTTTCAGCAGTTTTGCTATCTTCAACCGTAATAACACCATCTTTTCCAACTTTTTCCATTGCTTCAGCAATTTTCTGACCGATTTCTTCATCTTGATTTGCTGAAATTGAAGCTACTTGGGCAACTTTCTCAAAATCAGATCCGACATCTTGTTTCTGTTTCTTTAATTCTTCAACGATCTTAAGTGTTGCAACATCAATTCCACGTTTGATTGACATCGGGTTTGCACCGGCTGTTACATTTTTAACTCCCTCAGCAATAATTGCCTGAGCTAAAACTGTAGCTGTTGTCGTTCCATCACCGGCTACATCAGAAGTTTTGGAAGCAACTTCACGAACCATTTGTGCACCAATGTTCTCTAATTTATTTTCTAAATCGATTTCTTTAGCGACAGTAACACCATCTTTAGTTATTGTAGGTGCACCATATTTCTTCTCTATAACCACATTACGTCCTTTTGGACCTAATGTTACTTTTACTGCATTTGCTAATTTATCAACACCGGCTTTTAAGCCGTTGCGTGCTGCTAAATCATAAGTAATTTCTTTTGCCATTATACTTCTCCTTTATAATATCGCTAGGATATCGCTTTCGCGCATTATTAAATATTCTTTTCCGTCAACGGTCACTTCTGAACCAGAATATTTTCCATAAAGTACCTTATCACCTACTTTAACAGTCATCTTTACGATAGTACCTGTGTCACTTGCTTTTCCAGGTCCTATTGCTACAACGGTTGCTTCTTGAGGTTTTTCTTGTGCCGTATCAGGAAGAATGATACCTGAGGCAGTTTTATCTTCAGCTTCTTTTGGCTCGACCACAACACGGTCTTCCAAAGGCTTTAATTTTAAACCCATTTATTAATCTCCTTTTTTGATTAACTATTTATTAAAATTTTAATTCTTTTTAAGCCCTTAATCGCTTTGTAAATCTATTCACAAATTCTATGCCAATTTTTAAAACTTGCCAAAATGACATTCTTTAAATAATTGGTATGTCAATATTTTGAATCATTAAATAATTGCATTAAATGCAATGTGAAAGTTATCATTGAAAATGATTCTTTATCAAGGATAATTAGCACTCTCAACCTTAGAGTGCTAATTATTTTCTAGTTACAAATTATATCAGTTTTTGTGTTACGGAATTGTTAAGTTGATAAGTTATACTGAAATAACGATAATTATTAAATGGGATCTAAAATTCAAAACTCAACATTCAAATTTTATTCCCCGGTGCTGCCAAATCCGCCACTCCCACGTGCTGTCTCACTTAGTTCTTCCACTATTTTAAAATGAATCGGTGATCCATCCATAGCAACCAATTGGAATAAGCGTTGCCCAGGAGTTACTTTATAAGCAATATCTTTAATATTATCAACCGCAGCCATTATTTCACCTCTGTAGCCGCCATCAATCAATCCGATTGAATTTGAAAGCCTTAGCGGTGTTTTTGATATGCTTGAACGCGGCATCAACAGATATGGTTTTTCTTCAAGATTTTCACATGAAATTTGTAAATGAATGAACGTTGATTCTCGCGGTTGGATTGTTTGTTCGTGCACAATAAATAGATCCAAACCGGCATCCCCATCGTGGAAATGGGAATGCTCTTCATACATCTTTTTAACCTCAAGCGAAAATGGTTTAATTAACAAATTCATAATTAATTATTTTTTATATCAATATTATTCATGT
>JAHJCW010000211.1 GCA_018812885.1 bacterium
ATACATCTCTATTGGTAAAATTTGCTGTAATCTTACGTTGTCGTACTTTGAAATCTTTTACGGCAGTAAGTTGGTCGCGGGCAAGCGCGGCATCTTCATAGCGCTTCTCTTTTGAAGCGATTTCCATCTGTTTGACAATATATTCTTCGGTAACCGTTGTATTTCCGTGTAAAAATTCAATTACGCGCTTGATCATACCGTTATAATCTTCCCCGCTCACAATTCCCTCGCATGGTCCTTCACATTTTTTAATATGATAATCCAGACAAAGTTTTACTTTTTTCTCTTCAACAATCTTATCATCAAGATAATAATTGCATGTACGGATCGGAAAAGCACGCCGTAATGCTGTAAGACTTTGTTTTAAAACCGCAACATTTGTATATGGACCAAAATATTTTGAATCATCCTTTATTATATTCCGTGTCAAAAATACTTGCGGATAGGGTTCATTTGTAATCCTGATAAATGGAAACGATTTATCATCCTTTAAATCTATATTATACTTAGGTCTATGTTTATTAATGAGATTTGCTTCTGTTAGTAACGCTTCGACCTCGTTAGCTACTACTATCCATTCCATATCAGCAATGCGAGAAATCATTGCTTGATTCTTAGGAGTTTGATATTTATTCTTCTGGAAATATGATCTTACCCTATTCCGTAGATTTTTTGCCTTACCAATATAGATTATTTCATCTTTATCATTTCGGAATAAATACACTCCCGGCTTGGTTGGAACTAGTTTTAATTTATCTTTTACAGTCATTATATCAATCGAAATTCAATAGATTTAATCAGAAATGGAAGAAAATAAACGACTTTCTCTTCAATTGATAATTGTCCTTAAAAAGAAGTAAAATACATTATGTCATCCACTAATATTATCGGAAAATCCTACAAACGCCCGGACGGACCGGATAAAACTACCGGAAAAACTAAATTCATTACCGATGTTAAAATCGAAAATATGGTTTACGGTCACCCGATATATTCGCAGATTCCGTTTGGTAAAATAAAATCTATAAATATTTCCGAAGCTAAAAAAGTACGAGGGTTTTGTGGTGCATACTTCGCGAATGATGTTCCGGGTAAAAACCAAATAGGTGTCATTTTAAAAGATCAACCACTGTTTGCAGATAAAATTGTGCGGTATATTGGTGATTCAATAGGAATAGTCGTTGCAGAAACTGAATCTGCAGCTAAAGAATGTGCAGAAAAAGTCAAAATTGAATATGAGGAATACGATCCGTATTATTCAATCAATGAAAGTAAATCAGCTAAAAGTAATTTCATTCATGATATAAATGTTGCTTGTAAACATCAGTCGATTAAAGGTGATATAAATAAAGGATTTGCCGAATCGAAATATATTATTGAGGATGATTTCAAAACACCGGTGCAGGAACATTATTATCTTGAACCTCAGGGCTGTATCGCAATTCCTAAAAAGGACGGAATGGAAATTCATGGTTCTCTTCAATGTCCATTTTATATACAAAAAGCTGTGGCCGGCGTACTTGGTTTAAATCTCGATCAAGTGGTGGTTATTCAAGCTCCGACCGGAGGTGCATTTGGTGGTAAGGAGGATATTCCATCAGAATTAGCTGCCCGCGCTGCTGTTGCTGCGATGCGATTAAAACGTCCGGTAAAAATGATTTACGACCGTCATGATGATGTTCAGCTTTCTAGTAAACGGCACCCCTTTCAGATGCATTATAAAGTTGGAATTTCAGATGAGGGCAAACTTTTAGTTGCGGAAATCAATTTGGAAGAAAGTGCCGGGGCTTATGCAACTTTATCTTCGGTTGTCTCATACCGTTCAACTATGCAAGCAATGGGCCCTTATGTAATTCCCAACATCAAAGTTCATTCAACTTCATACTATACTAATCTACCACCCAATGGAGCTTTCCGCGGATTCGGCTCACCGCAAGCAACGTTCGGACATGAAAGAATGATGGATATTGTCGCATCAAAAATTGGAATGGATCCAGTCAAATTTCGATTGAAAAATGTACTACAAAAAGGTGATAGCACCTCAACAAATCACAAATTAACTGCTAGTGTGGGAATTAAAGAAACCATCGAAAAATCGACTAAAGCAGCGCGTTGGAAGCATCGGCGGAACAGCGGAGAAAATAATGATCGATATTTATACGGCATCGGTATTGGCGCAAGTCATTATGGGAATTGTCTGGGTGCGGCGGGCTGGCATATGGATGGAGCCGGTGCTAATATACAAATAAATCGTAACGGTAGCGTTAATGTTGCATACGGATTGATTGACATGGGTCAGGGTGCGATTACTGTCGTGACGCAGATGACTGCGGAGGCATTGGGGATAGATCCAAACCGAATTATAGTGCTTCCAACCGATACACGCAATGTACCCGATAGTGGTCCATCCGTCGCAAGCCGTAATGTTGTTATGACAGGAAATGCAATACGAAATGCAGCTGAAAAACTTTTACCTAAGTTGATAGAGGTAGCGAAAGATGTACTTAATTGTA